>JAVHRE010000030.1:0-1361 GCA_036171495.1 Bacteroidales bacterium | reverse complement strand
AGCATTAACAATTAAGCATTAACAATTAAGCATTAACAATTAAGCATTAACAATTTAGCAATATATCAATTTAACAATTTCAGTTCAATAAAAGTTAAAATTTTAACCGTTTGCAGTATATAAGCATGAATTAAAATACTACCTTTGCAAAAAATTTAACGATGAAGATTATGGTTGGAATATTAAAAGAAACTAAGAATCCTCCCGATAGGAGAGTACCCGTTACACCTGAAATTGGCAAATTGCTCAAAGAAAATTATAACAATGTAGAAGTTTACGTTCAACCAAGCGAAATCAGAGCTTATAAAGAGGTTGAATATTCCAATATTGGATTGAAAGTGAACGATAATATCCAAATGTGTGATTATATTTTAGGTGTTAAAGAAGTTAATATTGATGCTTTTATTCCCAATAAAACATATATGTTTTTTTCTCATACTGGTAAAAAACAACTTCATAATAGAGCTTTGTTGCAACAAATGTCAAAAGATGGTATTACATTAATTGATTATGAATATTTAACCGATAACAACAATATAAGATTAGTAGCATTTGGACGTTGGGCTGGTATTGTAGGAGCATACAATGGTATAATGGTTTATGGATTAAGAACTAAGCTATATAATTTAAAAAGAGCTTTTGAATGTTTCGATAAAAATGAAATGCATGCTCAACTCAACAATATTAAATTGCCTCCTGTTAAAATTCTTATTACTGGTGGCGGGCGAGTAGCCAATGGAGCCTTAGAAACATTGTCGCATCTTAATATTAAAATAATATCACCCGAAGATTATCTTACTAAAACTTACAACGAACCTGTTATTTGTCGCTTAGACCCACAATATTACGTTAAGCGAAAAGATAATGAGCAGTTCGATTTGGAGCATTTTTTTAAGAATCCTACCGAATATAAATCAACATTTTTACCTTATGCTATGGCAACAGATATTTATATGGCTTGTCATTTTTGGGATTCAAATTCGCCAGCATTTTTAAAAGCTGATGATTATTTATTGCCAGGTTTTAAAATTAAAGTAATAGCCGATATTAGTTGTGATTTAATTGGGCCAATAGCTTCAACAATTCGCTCTTCAAAAATTGCCGATCCTATATATGGCTATAATCCATATACAAAACAAGAAGATGAACCTTTTGCAGCAGATAATATTACAGTAATGGCAATTGATAATTTGCCGGGAGAATTACCCCGAAATTCGTCTCAGGATTTTGCCGAAGCATTGTATAATAATGTTTTCCCTTCGCTTTTTGGTGATGATAAAGATGGAATTATTGAGCGTGCTACAATTTTAAAAAATGGTAAATTAACAGAACGATTTGCTTATTTAAAAGATTATTTAGAA
>JAVHRE010000029.1:0-1363 GCA_036171495.1 Bacteroidales bacterium | reverse complement strand
TAAATCTTAAATCTTAAATCATATATGGCACAAAGTAAATTAGAACGTAGAACAAAAATAAAATTTCGTATTCGGAAAAAAATTTCCGGTACCCCTGAAACTCCAAGATTATCTGTTTTTAGGAGTAATAATCAAATTTCAGTTCAAGTAATTGATGATGTAAACAATAAAACTATTGTAGCAGCTTCATCACTTGTAAAAGAAATAAGTGAAAAAAAAGCTAAAAAAACTGAAACCGCAAAAATGGTTGGTAAACTTATTGCTCAACGTGCAACAGAAGCAGGAGTTTTAACAGTAGTTTTTGACCGAAATGGCTACCTGTTTCATGGCAGGGTTAAAGCATTAGCCGATGCAGCAAGAGAAGGTGGACTTAAATTTTAAAAAAATAAAAATAAATTAAACGATGAAATTGTTGAATTGCTATATTGTTAGCCGTTAAGTTACTAAATGGTTAAATAACAGTGAACAATGAACATAAAACAATGAACAATAAATATCATAAATCATAAATCATAAATCATAAATCATAAATCATAAATCGTAAATCATAATATGTCATTAAGCATTAGAAAAGTAAAAACAACCGACCTTGAATTAAAAGACCGCCTTGTGTCCATTAATAGGGTTACTAAAGTTACAAAAGGTGGACGACATTTTAGCTTTGCAGCTATTGTTGTAGTTGGAAATGAAAATGGTATCGTTGGTTACGGTTTAGGTAAAGCTAACGAAGTAACTACAGCCATTGCAAAAGGCGTTGAAGATGCAAAGAAAAACCTTATAAAAGTGCCTGTTTTTAAAGGAACAATTCCTCACGAACAAGTGTCTAAGTTTGGTGGCGCTCAAGTATTCTTAAAACCAGCTTCTGATGGTACCGGAGTTAAAGCTGGTGGTGCTATGCGTGCAGTTTTAGAAAGTGCAGGCATTAAAAATGTGCTTGCAAAATCAAAAGGAAGTTCAAACCCACATAATCTTGTTAAAGCAACTATGACTGCATTGCTCGAAATGCGCGATGCTTATACTGTTTCTAATCAAAGAGGTATTTCAATGGAAAAAGTATTTAATGGATAAAAAAATGACAAAAATTAAAGTTACACAAACAGGAAGCAGAAGCGGCTGTACCCAAAGACAAAGACATACTCTTGATGCTTTGGGATTAAAAAAAATGCACCATGTAGTTGAACACGAAGCAACACCACAAATATTAGGTATGGTAGAAAAAGTACATCATTTAGTGAAAATAGAAGAATTGAAAAATAAAGTCAAACAATAAACAATGAAATTGTTAAATTGTTAAGCCGTTAAGTTGCTAATCTAATCCCCCTAACCCCCTTTAAATAAGGGGGAATAGTTAAATAACAATAAA
>JAVHRE010000028.1:0-1367 GCA_036171495.1 Bacteroidales bacterium | reverse complement strand
AGGGCCAGCCTATAACACTATGTTTGAATTTAGCAGGCTGTTATGGGCAACTTGAAACGAATAAGAATGTTTAGGCATTTTAGCGGTTTGACAATAACTGCAAGTAAAAGCCTGCCAAATTCAAGCGCCAAACCGTTATCACCGACTTTGAAAACGTTTTTTGGAAAATATTCAGCAAACCAAAATCGTGAAAGATGCTTTTCAAAATTTTTGGGAAAAGCACACGAAAGCTGACTTGTTATAATATATGTTTACACTAAAATCGTAAATAATGAATTACGTCCGCCCTAAAAAAAGTCTTGGTCAACATTTTTTAAACGATAAAAATATTGCTCAAAAAATTGTTAACAGTTTATGCTTCGGGGGCAATGTGCTGGAAATTGGTCCGGGCAAAGGAATTCTTACGCAATATTTAATAGAAAAAAAATATAATTGCCTAAAAATAATAGAAATTGATAGTGAATCTGTTGAATATTTAAAAACGAATATTAAAATTGAACCCGAACAAATAATATTTGCTGATTTTTTAACAACGGACATTAAAAGTATTTTTGATAAAGAGTTTGCAATTATTGGAAATTTTCCATACAATATTGGTAGTCAAATATTTTTTAAAATATTACAAAATCACGAGCAAGTTGTTGAAGTAGTATGTATGCTCCAAAAAGAAGTGGCTCAACGAATAGCAACTGAACCAGGAAGCCGGGTTTATGGAATATTGAGTGTTCTGTTGCAAACATTCTACAAAATAGAATATTTATTTACTGTAAACGAAAAAGTTTTTACTCCACCACCTAAGGTTAAATCGGCTGTGATAAGGTTAACTCGTAACAATAGAAAAAACTTAAATTGCGACGAAAGGTTATTTTTTAATGTAGTAAAAACAGCTTTCAATCAACGCCGCAAAACACTTTCAAATAGCTTAAAACCTATTTTGGATGGCAAAAAAATTGATAATCTTGTCTTTTTAAAACGCCCCGAACAACTTTCGGTTGATGAGTTTATAGAATTAACAAATATTATAGCCTCAAACCGATAACACAAATATCATCGTTTTGCGATTGTCCGTATTCCGATTCCCATTCTTCAATTCGCTTATCTAATTGGTGTTGTTGTTCGCTCATTGGCATTTTATAAATAGAAATCAGCAATTCTTTAAAATGTTTCGACATAAATTTTTTGCCTTTAGGTCCACCAAACTGGTCGGAATAACCATCAGAAAATAAATATATTGTATCTCCGCTTTGATATGGAAATTCATTATTAAAAAACTTCTCCATACGTGGATGAATAGCAATAGGCATTTTATCGGCTTTTATTTCCTCAATAAAACCCTCAATTGTTAAACCCTCAAGGTTTTGCTCGGG
>JAVHRE010000027.1:0-6961 GCA_036171495.1 Bacteroidales bacterium | reverse complement strand
GGCTAATGATGTTCATAAAATAAATATTGAAAGCATGCGTAACATCAGTTAATAACTTATAATTAATCATTAATGAGCTATTCTTTTACAAATTTTACGGACTTTCCGTTGCTAAATTTTGCAAGATAAATTCCCGAAGGAAGTTCGGTTGTATTAATAAGTATGCTTTTTGAAGCCGGATTTAATATAATAGTTTTGAATTTTTCTCCGATTACATTGTAAATTTCAAGATTATAAATGTCAGATTGCGAATTATAATTGAAAGTAATTTCATTATTACAAGGATTTGGGAATAATGTTATTGGATTTTCGCTTTGCTCAAAATTACTAATATTTGAAGGATTATTTATTATAGAAACCTTAATGTCATCAAAATAAAAACCGTCATAATTTGTATAATTGTCGCTTACAAGTTTAAATCTGAGTTTAATATTTTGTCCTAAATAATTTGTTAAGTCAATTTGCTCTTTTACCCAAGTAGATTGAGTTCCATCGTATATTGGCTGAGCAATATCCTGATAAGAATTTCCGGGATGATTAAGTTTTCCGCAAAGTGGAGTCCATATTGTGCCATTTGTTGATGCAAGTACTTCAACATAATCCCATCCGGCTTCAACATCCCACTTTGTCCAAAACGAAAGTTCGGCATATAAAGCACCCGATAGACTTATGAAATTATTTGTTGAAATTGTGGTTGTTGAATTATCGGCATAATTTCCCGAAGGTGAATCGGTAATACTTTTTGAAGGAGAATGATAGCTTGCGGTTGTTGTATTCCATGTTGTAGATGTCCAATTTGTCATATTGTTTGCAACATCTGAAAAAATATCAATCGGGGTTCCAAATATTTTAGTGATTGTATCGGAGTAATAAAATCCGTAAGAATTCTGAACTTTGTAAACGTAAGAAATTATTTGTCCCGGCGTTAAAGATGGCGATAAAGTTACAGAAATTGAATCTGAAATGTTTTGCATATAATGCATATTGTTTAAACTAACAGGAGAACCAACTGATGTTATTGCAGGGTTTGTTGGAATAATAGAAATTGTAAAAGTTGCGGGAGTATCAAGCCCTAAACTTTGAACATCAAACTTTAAATAACCCGAACCGCTTAAAAATTTTGAGTTTGTATCATTTATTTCGGCATATTTTCCTGCAAATAGGGCAATATAAAAATTCATATCGGCAAAAGATTTTGCAATTGTTTCTATTCTATTACTTTGAGGCCAGAATCCGTCATTTGCATCACCGGCTTCGGGTGAAAATCCCATAATTTTATTTTTAGTACTTTGTTCGCCATAAAACCAATCTACCGAACCGCCATTAGCATTATATCCAAGTGTTTGAAATGGAGTTCCAAAAGAAAAACCATTAGTTTTTGTCATTAATTGTGCATATTGCCGGAAAATAGATGAATCGGGAGTTAATAGATTATCATAGCTCCACGGATAAATTAAAACATTACTATAGCAATGATAATCAATGCATAATTTAAATTGCCTGCTTTCATCAAAAGCTTTCATAATTTGAGTTTCGGCTTCCGAAAATCCTGTTGTACCTCTATAAGTTTCATCAGATAGGTTGGGAGAGGAGCCAATATCATCATATCCCCATTGATAACCGTAATTTCTGTTTAAATCAATTCCTTTTGGATTACCACCTGTTACTCTGCAATTTTTACGTTGCATTCCGCCGCCACTTGGGTTTGTGGTTTGATTTAATTTATATCCATCGGGATTAACACAAGGCACAAAATAAAGTTCGGTATTGTCAACTATATATTTTACAGTTGAATTAGTGTTGTAATTTTCTAACAAATAATACATAAAGAAAAATAATTGCTGCATTCCCATTGGTTCGCGTGCATGAGTTAATGCACTATAAAGAACTTCTGGTTCGGGCTCATCAATATCGGGGTTATCAGAAATTTTTACCATCCATAGTTTTCTTCCTTCAATTGTAGTAGTTGAGCCGAGTTGTTGTTTTACAGAAACAAGGTTAGGAAAACGCTGACGCATACTGTCAAGTTCTGTCATAATTTCTTCGTAAGAATAAAAACCGCCCACCGAACCAAGCGAAAAATATTGAGGAGTTTGGTATTTATCTACGGAACAAGCAGCCGCATTTATGTCTTTTTTTTTTGATGGGTTTATGCTATCATTTGAGTTTTTGTTTCTTTCTTCGTAATATTTTGAAACGTCATCAACTAAAATTTCATATCTAAAACCGTTTTCACTGATTGTTTTTATTTCATTTTCCGAAAAATCTGAAATAATATATTGGTCTTTTTTTACAGTTCCGTTATCAACTGCAACACCAAGTGATGCAAGTTTATTTAGTTCACCTTTATTAAAGTAAACTTTTGTTTTTGAGTACTTTAAAGTGTTTTGCGAATTTACATTAAACGATAAAATTATCGTAAAAAAAACAACTGATATTGCAAAAAATATTTTTTTCATAATTGTAAAATTTATCTTTCATAAAGATAGATTGTTTTATAATACATTATTAAAAAAATGTATTTTTTATTTTCTAAAAAACTAAAGGGAACTTCTAAAAATCAAGCACTACGTTATTCTGAACTTGTTTCAGAATCTAATTATCAGATTGTTATGAGATGCTGAAATAAATTTAGCATGACGATTTTGGTATTTTTAGAAGTCTCCTAAAATCTTTTTGATTAATTTTTAATTACCCGGTTCTTCAATTGCCACGACCTGAAGGTCGTGGCAATTAACATAAAATTTCTAAATTTTAATGTTGGAGATAAACCAACATTGGCAAAAATACATGGTTAAAAATATGTAAAAATTTTTATGTTCGTAAAATTTTACGTTGTTTTGTATAAATTTTAATTTTATGAAAAATTTATCGCTAATAATTAATGCTGTGCTTTTTATAGCAGTTGTTGTTTTGTTCATTTTGCAGTTTAGTTCAAAATCAGGCAGTAAAGTTGCTCCTAAAAAATCAATTTCAAATAAAGCTAACGCTGTTCAGGTAAATGATGATATTGCTTCTATTAATGTTGACACGTTGTTAAAAAAGTACAAATTTTACGATGAACTTGAAAGTAAGCTTATGGCAAAACAAAAAGGAATGGAAGCCGATTTGAACAGAAAATCTGCTGCATTTGAAAAAGAAGCATCGGAATTTCAAAAGAAAGTTCAAAGCAACAGTTTTTTAAGTCAGGAAAGCGCACAACGTCAACAAGAGGAACTTCAGGAGAAACAACAAAACTTATATAAACTTCGCGAAGATTTATCAAACGAGTTGATGAAAGAAAGCCAAGGGTTGGAAAAACAATTGTTAGATACTGTAACAAATTTCCTTAAAGAATTTAATAGTGATGGTAAATACAGATATATTCTTAATTCTGCTGCCTTTCTTTATGGCAACGATGGTTTAAATATTACCGATACAGTAGCCGGTTTATTAAACGAACGTTATAATTCATTTTCAGCTAAAAAATAAAAAAATGCAATTTGCCGGGCATTATTTATTAACACATGCCCTATATTCTTCATTTATAAATGATAAACCAAATGAAGATTTATTTCTGCTCGTTGTTATGCCTTGCTTTAATGAACCAAATTTAATTAACAGTTTAAATAGTTTATGGGAATGTGAACGCCCAAACTGTTCGGTTGAAGTTATTATTGTGATTAATGCTACGGAAAATTCTGAAAATTTTGTTATTGAACAAAATAAAAAAACAGAAATAGATTTTAACAATTGGCAAAATAATCATAACGATAATAAATTACAGTTTCATTCTATAATTGTAAACAATATGCTGAATAAAGATGCAGGCGTCGGCTTGGCTCGTAAAATTGGTATGGACGAAGCAGTCAGGCGATTTGAATATTTGGGACAAAATGATGGTGTAATTGTTGGATTTGATGCCGATTGTACTTGCCGAACAAACTATTTAACCGAAATTGAAAATATTTTCAAGAAAAATAAAAACTTAAATGCTTGTTCAATACAATTTGAGCATCCGCTGCAAGGAGTTGAATTTGATGATTTTACTTATAATTCAATTGCAAGTTATGAGTTGTATTTAAGATATTATATTTCTGCTTTAAAATTTGCAGGACATCCATTTGCGTACCAAACAATAGGTTCATCATTTGCAGTAAGAGCAGATGTTTATTGCAAGCAAGGAGGCATGAATAAAAGAAAAGCCGGAGAAGATTTTTATTTTTTGCAAAAAGTAATTCCTCTTGGAAATTATACAGAATTAAATACTACAAAAGTTTTTCCATCACCACGCTCATCAGACAGAGTGCCATTTGGGACAGGTGTAGCAATTCAGAAAATGAAACAAGCGAATGATTCAAATTATTTAACTTATAATTTAAACGCATTTGCCGATATTGAGCAAGTTGTTATTGTAGCCTCAAGGATGTTTGGTTTGAAAGAGGATGAAATAAAAGTTGTTTTAACAGAATTTTCTGAGCCAATGCAAATTTTTTTAATTGAAAATAATTTTGAAAAAAACGTGTTGGAAATCAATGAAAATTCAAATTCGCAATCAACGTTTCTGCAACGATTTTTTAAATGGTTTAATATGTTTAAAGTATTGAAATATATGAATTATTCACATCCTGCATATTATCCTTTTGTAAATATTGCAGAAAGTGCAAAACGGTTTTTGTCTTTTAAAGGAATTGAAAGCAATACATGTAATTCAAAAGAATTATGCGAAATTTATCGAAAAAATAATTTGTAACTTTAACCCATAAATTGTTTATACAAATGAAACATTCACGACTAAAAAAGACACACTGCTTGTTCCGACTTGGCAGAAACTTGTTCCGATTGAGCGGAAAGGGAATGATTATATTTGCATCCAACATTAATAGATTTGACAACTTTTTAAAAGTTGTCAAATCTTTAAATACCAATTAATTAATAAAACATAAACAGATGAAATTTATAAATAAATATCTTCCAAATTATTTAAAATATTTAATTTTAATCTATTTATTGGGAATATTGTTTTTTACGATATTCAGATTAGTTTTTGTATTTGCTTCAAAAGATTTATTGCCTCAAAATTTTAATAATTATATTTTAAGCGCTTTTGAAATAGGATGGCGGTTTGATACTGTTATTTCCTGTTTTTTACTTGCCATTCCTTTTTTATTTCTATCATTTTCTAACTTGATAAAATTCAGTTCTAAAGTTTTTTATAAAACAATAACAATATTCACATCATTAGTTTTTGTTTTAGCATTTTTACTTTGTGCCACCGATATCCCATATTTCAAATACAATTTTTCTCGCTTAACAGTTGCAATTTTCAATTGGGTTGACACACCCGGCATGATGTTTCAATTGATTTTTTCTGAAACTATGTATATCATTTATTTTATTATGTTTGTTGTTATTGCTGTATTATTTGTATTGTTATTTCGCTTAATTAGCCGTAAAACATTATTAAATATCAAATCAGAAGAAAAAATCAATATTCCTGTAAAAATTATTTATATTCTGCTCTTTGCTTTTGTGTTTTTTATGGGAATGCGTGGACGAATTGATTCACCTATTAAAGAAGGACATGCTTGTGTTTCCACTAATGCTTTTATTAATCAAATTGGGCTAAACCCGGTTTTTACTTTTGCTAAAAGTTTTATAAATAAAATATCTTTTATTAACGAAAAACTTGCTTTGAGTGAAGTAAAACGCTATTTGAATGTGCCGGCAAATAATAAATTCGGTTCGCCTATTGCAAGAGCAGTTGTTCCGGATAGTTCATATAAAAAAATGAATGTAGTGATAGTTATTATGGAAAGCATGACTGCAAATAATTTAAAACGATTCGGTAATAAAAATAACATTACACCTAATCTTGATAGTCTTGCAAATAACGGATTATCTTTTGATAATATTTGGAGTGCAGGTAAACACACTTCTAATGGAGTTTATTCTACTCTTTTTGCTTTTCCTGCAATATGGAGTGTTCGTCCAACATCAAATACTGAACGTACTGTTTATTCCGGATTTCCGGGTGTTTTAAAACAAAATGGTTACAATACAATTTATTTTACTAATCACGGAACAAGTTTCGATAATATTGGAGAATTTTTACCTGCAAATTATTTCGATAAAATAATTTCGCAAAGCGATTATCCGCAAGAAAAAATTGTAGGAATGTATGGTGTTCCAGACCATGTTATGTTCGAAAAAGGAATTGAAACGTTAACAAAACTTTCGCATAACAAAGTGCCGTTTTTTGCTGCTTTTATGACAACCAGCAATCACGAACCATATATTATTCCCGAAAATATACTTTTTAAACCCAAAAATAACCCAATTGAAAAACAGATTGTTGAGTATTCCGATTGGTCAATCGGATATTTTATGCAAATGGCAAGTAAACAAAGTTGGTTCGATAGTACCATTTTTGTTTTTATTGCCGACCATGGTGCTTTAGTTGGAGAAAATAAATATTCAATCCCTTTGAGTTTTCATCATATACCATTTATTGTTTATTCGCCAAAATTGTTTAAATATAAGCAGTTTGAAAGTTTGGGTGGACAAATTGATGTTTTCCCAACTGTTTTGGGTTTGCTAAATGTTAAATATGTAAACAATACGTTTGGAATAAATTTGCTTAAGGAAAAACGTCCTTATATATACTTTAGTGAAGATAACAAATTGGTTTGTTTAAATAATGATTACATGTATGTGTTTAGCAAAGAGAAAGAAGAAAGCTTATTTAAGCTATCGGGAAACGATTTATCAAATTGTTATTTAGGAAAAAAAACTGTTGCTGATAGTTTAAAAAAATATATGTTTACCATGTTACAAGTAACTCAATGGATGATAGAACATAAGCAAACTGATGTAATAAACTCAAAGTAGTGTTTTGTGAAAAAAACATAAAATTTACTGCAAATCAATTTTGTAACTACTCAGCCACTAAATTAACTTTAAAATAGCCACAGATTCACAG
>JAVHRE010000026.1:0-6996 GCA_036171495.1 Bacteroidales bacterium | reverse complement strand
AGTGGCACGCGAGCTGGGTTCAGAACGTCGTGAGACAGTTCGGTCCCTATCTGTGGTGGGCGTTAGAAATTTGAGAAGACCTGACTTTAGTACGAGAGGACCGAGTCGGACAAACCTCTAGTGTATCTGTTGTGGCGCCAGCTGCATTGCAGAGTAGCTACGTTTGGAATGGATAAGCGCTGAAAGCATCTAAGCGCGAAGCCAACTTCAAGATGAGATTTCCTTAAAGGGTCGTCGCAGACTACGACGTTGATAGGCTGTAGGTGTAAAGACAGTAATGTCAAAGCCGAGCAGTACTAATTGCCCGAAACTTTACTTTCAGATTAGATATTAAAATAGTTTTCTTCTGTACGTCATTCTGTATTGAAAGTCTTAAGGTAACTTTAGCGATAGGGTTCCACCTCTTCCCATTCCGAACAGAGAAGTTAAGCCTATCAGCGCCGATGGTACTGCAATTGTGGGAGAGTAGGTCGTTGCCGACTTTTTATATTAAAGCCTAAGTTTACTTAGGCTTTTTTTTTGAATATTACTAAAGTTTAACTATTATTCTAAAATTTACTTTTGGAATTCTATCAGCAAAATTTTTGAACATTACTACAAATTAAATATTAATTTTACATTAAAATATTTATTATTTTCAAATGAATAACATTATAAAATTTATTCTTGATGATGAAATAACAGAAATTGATTTTTCTAAGCAGTCTGAGTATAAGCCAACTACTACTTTATTGAATTATTTAAGAGCATTGCCACAACATAAAGGAGTTAAAGAAGGTTGTTTGGAAGGCGATTGTGGTGCCTGCACAATTGTTGTTTCTGAGATTGATGAAAAAGATAATTTAATTTATAAAACTCTCGACTCTTGTTTAGTCTTTTTGCCAATGATACATGGTAAACAAATAATTACTATTGAAAATTTAGCATCTATTGAAAATGGAAAAAAAAAGTTACATATTGTACAACAGGCTTTAGTGGAAACTAATGGAACTCAATGTGGATATTGTACTCCGGGTATTGTTATGTCATTGTTTGGAATTTATAAAAATTATAATAACCCGACAAAAGAAGTTATTGAAAATTCAATGGTTGGCAATTTATGTCGTTGTACAGGTTACCAAACAATTATTGAGGCGGCTCAAAAAAGAGCAAAACATAAAACTTTAGATAAATTTTCCGAAACTGAAAAACAAACTATTTCTTTGCTAAAACAAATAAAGAGCAATAATGATGTGATTAATATTGATAATAGTAACCAGAAATATATTAAACCATTTTTACTTAATGATGCACTTAAATATAGAAAGGTTCATCCGGATGCAATAATTATTAATGGCTCTACTGATGTTGCTTTACGACAGAATAAGAAAAATGAATTTCTCTCCAAAATTATAGATATTTCTGATGTGCATGATTTAAAGTATATTAACGAAAGTGATAATTGCTATTATATTGGTTCAGGGGTATCTTTAGAAAATTTAAGAAATTATTTTTCTAATAAATTACCGCAATTTGAAAGAATATTAAATGTATTTGCTTCATTACAAATACGTAACATCGCTACTATTGGCGGGAACATTGGTTCTGCTTCACCAATTGGCGATTTATTGCCATTGCTTTTTGTATATAACGCAAAAATCAAATTAAGAACAATTAGTTGTGAAAGAATTGTTGCTCTTGAAAATTTCATTATAGATTACAGAAAAACCGATTTAAAAAATGATGAGCTTATTTGTGAAATTATTATCCCAAAATATAACAAATCGTATATTATTAATTCCTACAAAGTTTCAAAACGAAAAGATTTAGATATTTCTACAGTTAATGGGGCTTTTAAATTAAAATTAGAAAAACAAATAGTTTCAGAGATGAAAATTGTTTTTGGTGGAATGGCTGCTGTAACAAAACGGGCAAAAAATACAGAAAAATTTCTTTTTGGTAAAAAATGGACACGTGAAAACATCGAATCTGCAATGGGAATATTGGAAAATGAATTTTCTCCATTATCCGATGCCCGTTCAAATGCTGAATATAGAAGAATTGCTGCTAAAAATTTATTAATGAAGTTTTATCTCGAAACAAAACAATAAACGATAAATTGAAATAGATATAAATAAATAGAAATACATTGTAAAAACAGAAAAACAATAGTCACTCAATAGTCATTCAATTGTTTGACAATGTATGACAATGAACTTTTTTAAAAGATAAAAACATGGCTGAACTGATACATCACGATATCGCAATAAATCATGTTACAGGCGAATCTGTTTATATTAACGATATTCTTGTAAATGAGCAATTATTGTTAGGAAAAGTTGTTTACAGCAAACACGCTCATGCAAAAATCATAAATATAAATATTAAAAATGCTTTAAAAGTTAATGGTGTAAAAGCAATATTAACTTATAAGGATATTCCTGGTGAAAACCAGATGGGACCAGTAATTCACGATGAATCTTGCCTTGCCATGAATGAAGTTCACTTTGTTGGGCAAGCAGTTTTGCTTATTGCCGCCAAAAATGATTTGGCAATTAAAGAGGCAGAAAAATTAATTGAAATAGAATACGAACCTCTTGAATCAATTCTTGATATAAAAACCGCTATCTCTAAAAACAGCGTAATAGGTACACCACGCATTATTGAAAATGGCAATGTAAATAAAGCTCTTAAGGGAGCGTTAAATGTTTTAAATGGAGAATTATTGATTAATGGTCAAGAACACTGGTATCTCGAAACTCAAACTGCACTTGCCGTTCCCGGTGAGGGTAAAGAAATGAAAGTTTACGCATCGAGCCAAAATCCTTCCGAAACTCAAACAATTGTTGCAGAAGTACTTGGTATTTCAAAAAACGAAGTTGAAGTTGAAGTAAAAAGAATGGGAGGTGCATTTGGAGGAAAAGAAACGCAGGGAAATCATGTTGCTGCATGGGCTGCTTTACTTGCAAATGCCACAAAATGTCCGGTTAAAATTCATTTATTCCGCGATGATGACCAAATTATGACAGGCAAGCGTCATCGTTGTTATGGGAAATATAAAGTCGGCTTTGATAACAATGGACTAATAAATGCTTACAAAGTTGAAATTAATTTAGATGCTGGTTCTTCTACCGACCTGTCAATGGCAATATTAGAAAGAGCAATGCTACATGCCGATAATTCTTATTTTATGCCAAATGTGTATATTGTTGGAACAGCGTATAAAACAAATTTGCCATCAAATACAGCTTTCCGAGGTTTTGGCGGACCGCAAGGTATGGTAATTATTGAAAATGCGATAGATAAAATAGCTCGCTTTCTAAAAAAAGATTCTGCTGAAATTAGATTGCTCAATTTTTATAAAGATAAAATTAATAATATTACTCCTTATGGACAAGTTGTTAAAAACAATCGCATTTTAGCACTTTACAAAAAAATTATAAAATCATCAGATTATTATAATCGTCGCAAACAAATTGTTCAATTTAATAAAGAAAATGAATTTAATAAACGTGGACTAACATTAACCCCTTTAAAATTTGGTATTTCGTTTACTTCATCTTTTCTAAATCAAGCAGGTGCACTTGTAAATATTTATACCGATGGAACGGTGCTTGTTAATCATGGCGGAACCGAAATGGGGCAAGGTTTGCATACTAAAATCTTGCAAATTGCAGCTACCGAATTAGGAATAAGTTATAACAAAATAAAAGTTAATGCAACAAACACTTCAAAAGTGCCTAATACTTCACCAACAGCAGCATCGTCGGGTAGCGATATTAATGGAATGGCTGTTAAAAATGCTATAGACATTATAAAATCTCGATTAATTAACGAAGTGCTCTTAAGTGAATTTAAAAGATTAGAGCCTAAAAATAATACATTAAAACAAAATATTGTTTTTAAAAATAATTATATTTTTGATAGAAAAAATCCAAAAGTTCAAATTCCTTTTGATGAAATAATAAAAACAGCTTATTTAAAACAAGTTAGTTTAAGCTCTACCGGCTATTATAAAACCCCTGATATTTATTTTGACCGTCAAACAGGAAAAGGTAATCCATTTTATTATTTTGCTTATGGTATTTCGGTTTCGGAAGTTGAAATTGACACATTAACAGGACAATATACATTGTTAAGAACCGATATTTTACACGATGTTGGCGACTCTTTAAATGAATGGCTCGATAGAGGACAAATTATGGGCGGTTTTGTTCAAGGTGTTGGATGGGTTACCACCGAAGAACTCAAATGGGATAATAAAGGAAATTTATTGACTCATTCACCTGATACTTATAAAATTCCGACTATTTGCGATATTCCAAAAGATTTTAGAATAGAATTAATGAAAAATGTTCCAAATAAAGGAACTATTCAAAAAAGTAAAGCTGTTGGCGAACCTCCTTTAATGTTAGCTTTTTCGGTGTGGCTTGCAATTAAAGATGCCATTTCAGCCGTTGGCAATAATGAAATTGAACCGGAATTTTCACTTCCAGCAACTTGTGAAGTAATTTTATTATCTGCCGAAAAAATTAAATTAAAGTAGAATTTATTTGACAACAATTAATAATTTTGCAATCCTTTTAAAATAAAAAAATGAACGAAATTTTTAGTAAAATTAACACATTGGCAGAAAAGTATAAAGATTATACTGCTAACAATTTATCAAAACTTGTGAAACTCAAATCAACCAGTATGCACGAAAAAGGTGTTCAACTGGAGTTAAAACGTCAAATGGAGGAAGCTGGTTTTGACGAAGTTAGAATTGATGGGCTTGGTAATGTAATTGGCAGAATTGGTAATGGAAAACGTATTCTTGCAATTGATGGACACATGGATACTGTTGATGTTGGCAATATTGATAACTGGAAATTTGACCCTTTTTCGGGCGAAATAAAAGATGGTTTTGTGCACGGTCGTGGAACGGTTGACCAGGAAGGCGGACCTGCTGCTGCCGTAACATCTGGCAGAATATTAAAAGAATTAGGTTTTAATAAAGATTTATCTTTTTATGTTGTGGGCAGTGTTATGGAAGAAGATTGCGATGGTCTTTGCTGGAAATATCTTGTAGAAGAAGAAAAATTTAAACCGGATTTTGTAATTAGCACCGAACCAACTAACCTTAATATTTATCGTGGACACAGAGGTAGAATGGAAATTGTTGTAAAATTCCGTGGTGTTTCTTGCCATGGTAGTGCACCCGAAAGAGGCAAAAATGCAATTTATATGGCTGCACGCGCTGCATTAGAAATTGAAAAATTAAACGAAAAATTAGGTTACGATCCATTTCTTGGAAAAGGTTCTGTAACAATATCCGAAATAAAGTCTGGTAGTCCATCGCTATGTGCTGTAGCCGATTATGCTCAATTTCATTTAGATAGACGTTTAACATGGGGAGAAACTAAAGAATCTGCCGTTGCCGAAATTCAAGAAATTGTAAAAGGCATGGACGCAACCGTTGAAATTTTATACTACGAAGAAAAAGCATATACAGGTTTAAAATACGGAATGGAAAAATATTATCCAACTTGGAAAATTGAAGAAAATCATCCTGTTGTTGTTGCCGGTGTTAAAGCTTTCGAAGGTTTATTTCACAAAAAACCTTTGGTTGACAAATGGACTTTTTCAACAAATGGTGTTACTATTAATGGATATTATGGAATTCCTTTAATTGGATTTGGTCCCGGCAATGAAGTTCTTGCTCACGCACCTAACGAAAAAGTACTTGTTAGCGATTTAGTAGCTGCTTCTGCATTTTATGCCGCTTATGCTTATCTAATATAAATAAAGGTGAATAAGTTATTGAGTTAATAATTCATTATAACAAATAACTAAAAATATAAAATTGAAATAAATAGAAAGACATTGAAATAACATAATAACTTAATAACCGAATAATAAATAACTTAATATTATGTCAGACTTTAATAAACTTATAACAGAAATTAAAAACCTTAAAACTGGGTTATTTCAAAAAGATTTTCTTTTAACATGGAACAAAACTCAAGATGAACTTAAACAAACTTTGCTTGTTGCCGAAGCATTAAAATATCTTCGCGATAATAATATCTCTGCAAAGTGTTTTGATTCTGGTTTAGCAATCTCAAATTTCCGTGATAACTCAACCCGCACAAGATTTTCATTTGCATCTGCGTGCAATTTGTTAGGGTTAGAAGTTCAGGATTTAGACGAAAGTAAATCGCAGGTTGCACATGGCGAAACTGTTCGCGAAACCGCAAATATGATTTCTTTTCTGTCTGATGTTATTGGAATTCGTGATGATATGTTTCTTGGTGCAGGTCATACATACATGGTTGAAGTTGGCAAAGCTCTCGATGATGGTTTTAAACAAGGTGTACTTCCTATTCGTCCTGTTATTGTGAACTTACAATGCGATATTGACCATCCGACACAAGCTATGGCTGACTTGTTACACCTTAAAAATTATTTTGGTTCGCTCGAAAATCTGAAAGATAAAAAAATTGCAATGACATGGGCTTATTCTCCAAGTTATGGCAAGCCATTATCAGTTCCGCAAGGCATTATTGGTTTAATGACGCGCATGGGAATGGAAGTTGATTTAGCCTATCCCGAAGGTTATGATTTAATTCCTGATGTTATAACAATTGCAAAGAAAAATGCTAAACAAAGTGGCGGTAAATTTAATATTGTAAACTCTATGGACGATGCATTTAAAAATGCAGATATTGTTTATCCAAAAAGCTGGGCACCATATAAAGTTATGGAACGCAGAACAGTGCTTTTGCAAAATAATGATAATGCAGGATTAAAATCTCTTGAGCAGGAATGTCTTGCTAACAATGCAAAATTTAAAAACTGGGAATGTACCGAAGAAAAAATGAAACTCACTAAAAATGGTAAAGCTTTATATATGCACTGCTTACCGGCAGATATTTCTAATGTTTCGTGTATAGCAGGCGAGGTAGCCGACACAGTTTTTGAAAGATACCGTATTGATACATATAAAGAAGCAGGTTTTAAACCTTATATTATTGC
>JAVHRE010000025.1:0-7001 GCA_036171495.1 Bacteroidales bacterium | reverse complement strand
GCAAAGTTAAAAAAAGTTTTTAATCTACCAAAAAATTATAGTTCATAGGACTTACGCACAAATGTAAAAATTAATTCTGAATAAACAAAGGAATGTTGAAAAAATATTTTCAGGCAAAGAAATGCTCGAAAAAAATAAGTCATTATGGGGGTTCACAAAAACGAACTTTCATGAAAACAACTCTGCAATTGTATTGCCAATACCTAATGAGCAGTAACACGAATTATACGGCAACGAATTGAGCCGAGCATTATGACGGATTAAGCCATGATAGCGTAACGCGTTTTTTAAAAGAACAGCATCTTACCCCATCGCTGGTATGGGAAAAAGTAAAACCGCTATTGATTCAAAGCAAAGATGGCTGTATTATTTTTGATGACAGCGTGATGGACAAATCCTATTCGTTTAAAATAGACGGCGTGCAAAAGCAATATAGCGGCAATGCGCATGGCATCATTAAAGGAATAGGAGTAGTAAATATGCTCTATTACAATCCTGCCGTAAATCGTTATTGGTTGATTGACTTTAGAATCTATGACCCCGAAAAAGATGGCAAAACAAAATTAGACTATATGAATGAAATGCTGTCATTAGCTAATGAAAGAGGCATTGTTTTCTCTACGGTACTGATGGACACTTGGTATGCCACTTCACAAATAATGGTTCGGCTGCAAAATGAAAGTAAAATTTTTTATTGCCCTATTAAAATCAACCGAAAAGTAGATGACAGCAAAGGTATTAATCCTTACAAGGCAGTAGAGCAATTAGTATGGACAGAGGAAGAAATACGATGCGGAAAGACCATTAAAATATGGAAAACATCCAAGCACATGAAAGTAAAATTGTTCCGGGTAACGGTGTCTAACCAAACGGAATATATCATCACCAATGATATATCTCAAGTATCTGCTGATGAAGCTTTAACAAAAAGTTCCATGAGATGGAATCCCGCACATGCGCATCCGCGTCAAGCTAAAAATTAATTTTTAGCTTGACGCGTATGCGCGAAAGCGGGAACTAAGCGAAGCGGTCTCATGAGCGAAGCGAATAATCCCCTGTTTATTTGTCGTTCCCGTCTTCGGGAGATTCCCGCTTTCGCGGGAATGACGTACGGGAGGGAAATGACAAAACAGTTTTTAGAGATGCCCTTAGGTTATTTCTACCTGTTTCTATCTATTTCAGTTTTATGAACTTTATACTTTTCACTTTCAACTTTTTACTTTTTTAAAAGCTTTTCCGAGGTTATTTGTTATATCACTTGCAATAATAAATTCCATGCCATTTTCTTCTGCTGCAATATCTCCTGCAAGTCCATGAATATATACTCCTAATAATGCTCCGTTTAATTGAGAATAGCCTTGAGCTAAAAATGATAAAATAATTCCTGTTAACACATCGCCACTGCCGGCTGTTGCCATACCCGGATTTCCGGTTGAGTTAAAGTAGCAATTCCCATCGGGACATATTATTTGTGTGTTTGCACCTTTTAATACAATGAACACATTATATTTACTTGCAAATTGTTTTGCTTTATTATGTCGTTGAAATGAATTTTCTGAATTTCCTGCAAACCTGTCAAATTCTTTAGGATGAGGCGTTAAAATAGCGTTTTTAGGTAAAATATTTAATAGTTCAGGTTGTTTAGAAATAATATTTAACCCATCGGCATCAATAACAATTGGTTTTGAACAATTTTCAAATAAGTTTTTTAATAATTCTTTTGTTTCGTTTTTTGTTCCAATACCAGGACCAATTCCAATTGCGTCAAAAATTTTAATATCAGTAAGTTTTGTTATAAAATTTTCATTTTCGTCAATACTTGCCATTGCTTCGGGCACGGCAGTTTGTATTATTTGGTAACCACATTTTGAAACATGAGTAGTTAAAAGCCCTGCTCCGGAGTGCAAACAAGCACGTGAAGCTAAAATAGCGGCACCCATTTTTCCTTTACTTCCTGCAATAAGTAATGCGTGTCCATAATTTCCTTTGTGCGAAAACTTATTGCGTTTGTGAATAATGTTTTTTACAAACTCTTTATCAGCATAAAAATAATTTGTTGGTTCAGAATTAATAATTTCTTGATGAAGACCTATTGGCAAAACAAACCAGTCGCCTACAAATTTATTGTTTTCAGCAAAAAAGAAAGCGATTTTCGGAAACTGTAATGTTAAAGTGTAATTTGCTTTAACAATGTTTTGTGTATTATTTCCTGAATGAACTTCGCCAAACAGACCCGATGGAATATCAATTGAAACAATTTTACAACCCGAGTCATTAATTTTATTAATAATTTCAGCGGTAAAACCTTCAACGTTACGGGTTAATCCACTTCCAAAAATTGCATCAATAATAATCTCATTTTTATTAAATGAAATGTTTTCAGCATTTTTTAAAATTGCAAATTCTAAATTTGATTTATCGTCATTCCGAACTTGTTTAGGGATCTCTGTTTTAAAAGAAGATGCTGATCCCGCCTTATGCGGGACAGCATGACGGTTCTGAGAATTTTTAGAAGCATCCTTTAGTCGTTTAATATTAGTTTTGCAATCTTCCGAAAATTTTCCAGAAATATCTAATAAATAAACCCTAACGGAAAATCCCGAATTAAATAATAAACGGGCAATTGCTAAACCATCGCCACCATTATTTCCATTACCGGCAACAATTGCAAATTTTGAATTTTTAGAAAAAAGCTCAATAATTTTCTTAAAAATTTCATTTGCAGCTCTTTCCATTAAATCAATTGATGCAACAGGTTCATTATCTATCGTATATTTATCAATTTTGGCTATTTGCTTTGTAATAAAAAGTTTCATCTGCTTATATTTTATTAATTAGTTTATATTTAAAGATTTGACAACTTTTAAAAAGTTGTCAAATCTATTAATGCCGGATGCAAATATAATCATTCCCTTTCCGCTCAATCGGAACAAGTCGTGTGTCTTTTTTAGTCATGAATGTTTCATTTATATTGTTTTAATATTTAGATTATTGCAATTTTTTAATATTTTTTAGTGACTTTGTTGCATGAATCAAAATATTGAATTACTGTATATTATAAAGTATAAATTGTTGATTTTTTCATTATTTTTATGATTTTTGAACATTCAACGTCTGAAAACCCTTGATAATATTATAATTATTCATGCAACAACGTCTTTTTTAGTTACAAATTTAGCTGTATTTTATTTATAACAATTGCTCATTAAAAATATTTCCTAAATTTGCGAAATATAAAAATATTAATTCAAATAATAATTTATGTTTAAATCACACCCTAAAGGATTATTAGTTTTGGCGCTTGCAAACATGGGAGAGCGCTTTGGGTATTATACCATGCTTGCAATTTTGACGCTTTATATGCAAGCCAAATTTGGTTTATCGTCTTCTGCTACCAGTCTTATTTATGGGACATTCCTTTCTTTGGTTTATTTTCTGCCCTTGATTGGCGGATTGGTTGCCGATAAATTGCTTGGATATGGCAAAACAATTTTGTTAGGTATAGTTATTATGTTTTTTGGGTATTTTTTGATGGCAATTCCTTCAAATGCCGACACTACCGGTAAAATCATGATGTTTGGTGCGTTGGCATTAATATCAATCGGAACCGGCTTTTTTAAGGGAAACCTTCAGGCACTTGTCGGAAGTCTTTATGAGTCGGAAATGTATAAAGGGAAACGCGACATTGCATTTTCCATTTTTTATATGTTTATTAATATTGGTGCCTTTTTTGCCCCAAGTGCTGCCGATAGTATCAACAATGCAGTATTGGCAAAGGAACACTTCATTTACGATGCCTCTATTCCGAAAAACTTCGTTTCGCTAAACGATTTGGTTGTTGATAAAAACACGTTTACAGCAGCCATTCTTCAAAAAAATGCAGGCATTCTAAAAACTGGGAAAGACAGCACAAAACTCATTGCTCAAGCTAAAAAGAAAGCAGGAGTTATTTTTCAGGAAGATAGGGACAACACCTTATTCAAATTAAAAGTTGCCGGCTTATACCAATTAACCACTGCGAAAATGATTACCGATGTGTCGCAAAAGGTTTCTAAAGGAGAATATGAATTGCTTGAGAGTAATAAAGCCGTTGATAAACCCGCAAAAGATGCTATTAAAGAAAAAATAAACAATATCCATATTGTTGATACCAAATTATTCGGCGATCCGGATAATCCAGAAAAATTCGCTACTAATTTTGGTGAAAAATACGTGGTTCAATCGCTCACAAAATCATACAACCTTGCATTCGGGGTGGCATGTATAAGCCTTATTATTTCTGTTCTTATTTTCTTATTCTTCAGAAAAACATGGAAAGGCGTTGATAAAACTTACAAGCAACAACTTAAAGACATAAAAGACAAAGTTGTTGGTTCAAATGTGGTGATACTTACTTCTGCTCAGATAAAAGAAAGAATGATTGCCCTGATGCTTGTTTTTTTTGTGGTAATTTTCTTCTGGATGTCGTTTCACCAAAATGGTTTGAGTATGACTTTTTTTGCACGCGACTACACTGTAAGTAATATATCACCTCTTCATAGTATGATGTTTTCACTGCTCGGGCTTATTCCATTTGTGGTATTTGTTTATGGTATTTACATTGCTACTATGGGACTTTTTGGGAACAACCGGAAACCTGCTGTTGGCATTATTTTAACTTTAATTGGATTAGCAGGGCTATTGGCTTACTATTTCTTTATAGTAAAGGGTATTACTGGTATGGTTAAAATCACCCCGCAAATATTTCAGCAATTTAACCCGCTGTTTATTGTCCTTTTAACCCCTATTGCTGTTGCGTTTTTCACTTACCTTAATATAAGACAAAAAGAACCTTCAGCCCCAAAAAAAATTGGTTATGGGATGTTTGTGGCTGCAATTGGTTTTGTGATTCTAATGGTAGTTTCCATAGGGTTACCTGCTCCATCGGAAATTAAAGGCGTATCGGAAACTTTAATTTCTCCAAATTGGCTAATCAGTACCTATTTTGTACTTACCATTGCCGAACTCCTGTTAAGTCCAATGGGACTCTCATTTGTTGCCAAAGTAGCCCCTCCGCAATATAAAGGGATGATGCAGGGTGGTTGGTTGGCAGCAACAGCAATAGGAAATTATCTTGTCGGCATAGTAGGCACATTCTGGGATAAGTTGCCGTTATATATGTACTGGGGAGTTTTAGTAATATGTTGTCTTCTTTCAGCAACATTTATCTTTTCGGTAATGAAACGACTTGAAAAAGCCACTAATTAGTGGTCGTCTATAATGTCCGATTTCTGCATTTCGGCAAGTGGTACAGTAAGTTTATCGAACTGCTCAATACAGGCTATTCCGCCATTGTTCCGCCGAAGCGGAACAATTGTGCATATCATTTCAAAAAGAGATTGCAAATCATTCCGCCGAAGCGGAACGAAGGCAGTGAGATTTTCAAAACTTCGTCCCACCTAAGCGGGAGAACTCGAACATTATGGGCAAACACTAATTAAGCGGCAGTATAAAGAATATAGTTGTATGCAAAGGCAACTTTATTTCGGATATGAAGCAGAGATTAAATAATATACACAGATACAACGATTACTCTACATGGATTCGTAAACAATTTAATGAAAGAGTACAAAAAATTTCTGTTGATGCCGGTTTTACATGTCCAAATCGTGATGGAACCAAAGGGGTCGGTGGCTGTATTTATTGCGATAACAAAACATTTAGCCCTGCATATTGTTCGTCAAGAAAAAGTATAACGCAACAATTAAACGAGGGAATTGATTTCTTTTCGAAGAAATACCCAACACAAAAGTATATCGCATATTTTCAGGCTTATACTAATACTTATGCTAACTTAAATATTTTAGAAAAATACTACAACGAAGCTCTTTCATATCCAAAAGTTATAGGAATAGCAATTTCTACACGTCCCGATTGTGTTAATGATGAAACATTAAATTTAATTGCACAACTTTCTAAACAGCATTTTGTTACACTTGAGTTTGGTGTTGAATCTACATCTAACGAAACATTAAAATCAATTAATCGTTGTCATAGTTTCGAGGATTCTAAAAATGCGATTTTAAAAGCTTCTGGTTTAGATATAAACATTGGTGCACATTTAATTTTGGGCTTACCGGGCGAAAGCAAAGAACAAATTGTAAAACATGCTGAAATTATTTCTGATTTGCCGATTTTAATTTTAAAACTACATCAGTTACAAATAATTAAAGACACGAAATTAGCTCAAATGTTTGAGCAAAATCCAGCGTTTATTAAACTTTATACCGCAACAGAATACATAGATTTGGCAATTGATTTTATTGAAAACCTTTCGCCTGATATTATTATTGAAAGATTTACAAGCGAATCGCCTCGCGAAAAAATTATTGCACCAAACTGGGGTGGCTTAAAAAACTTTGAAATTGTTGCTCAAATCAAAAAACGATTGGTTGAAAGGGAAACGTGGCAAGGGAGATTGTATAAAACAAACCCCTTACGCCATTGCGATTGAACTTTACTATATTTTAATGGTTTTATTGATAACATTGTTAAATGGTTATTCTAATTATGAGCAATGCCATTAATACTCGTTTTATAACAATTTAGCAATATAGCAATTTGATAATTTTGTTTCAATAAAAGTTCAATTTATAAACGTTTGCAGTATAACTTATTAACTGATGTTACGCAAAATAATTAGCAACGCCATTTATGGCGTTAAAAAATAAAGAACAAGAAAATGGGCTTTAGCCCAAAATTGTTAAACATTAATTTTTGGTTTGGGCTAAAGCCCGTTTTCTTTAGATTGCATTTTAAACACGACATAAATGTCGTGGCTAATGATGTTCATAAAATAAATATTGAAAGCATGCGTAACATCAGTTATTAATCTATTTGCATATCAGCAACCTTTTATTTACTTTTGAAGTCTTATTAAAAATAAAAATCAATTAATATGAAAAAAAATCTATTTGCATATCAGCAACCTTTTATTTACTTTTGAAGTCTTATTAAAAATA
>JAVHRE010000024.1:0-7019 GCA_036171495.1 Bacteroidales bacterium | reverse complement strand
GGGCAAAAAACTTTTCATCACTCACACCTTGGTTCGTGTCCTTGTAAGCTTCCCCGAAATGCGTCCATTTAATAAATAGAATTTGAGGTTTTAGTCAGTCTTCGAGTGCCTCAGACTGACTGTATTTGATAATATTTGGTTCTCGGTCAGTTTAGGTTCTCGAAACATGACTTTACTTTTCCCTTGTTACTCTTTGAGAGCCTCAGAGTGACTATTAAACTGCTGCCTGCAATCTTTTCAGAATAGTTTTATTTAGTTTGCTTTTGCAATAATCTTCAGAAATATTCAAATCTTTTATTTTTGATGATGGTGCATCAAACATTGCATCGAGCATTATGGTTTCGCAGATAGAACGTAATCCACGAGCACCAATTTTAAATTCAATAGCTTTATCAACAATATAATTAAGTGCATCTTCGTCAAAAGTAAGATTAATGCCATCTATTTCAAAAAGTTTTTCATATTGTTTTGTAATAGCGTTTTTTGGTTCAGTAAGAATTCGACGAAGTGCATCACGGTCTAAGGGTTGCAAATAAGTTAACACTGGCAAGCGTCCAATAATTTCGGGAATTAAACCAAAAGCACGCAAATCCTGTGGTGCAATATATTGAAGTAGGTTATCTCTGTCAATTTGTTCTTTATCGCGACTTGCATGATAACCTACCACCATTGTATTTAATCGTTTGCTGATTTTCTTTTGAATACCATCGAAAGCTCCGCCACAAATAAAAAGAATATTTTTGGTGTCAACTTCAATAAAACGTTGTTCGGGATGTTTTCTTCCACCTTGTGGCGGAACGTTTACAACCGAACCTTCTAAAAGTTTTAAAAGCCCCTGTTGAACGCCTTCGCCAGAAACGTCGCGGGTTATAGATGGATTATCGCCTTTACGAGCAATTTTATCGATTTCGTCAATAAAAACAATTCCAATTTGGGCACGTTTAACATCGTAATTGGCGGCTTGTAATAAGCGTGATAAAAGACTTTCAACGTCTTCGCCAACGTAACCGGCTTCGGTTAAAACTGTTGCATCAACAATTGTAAATGGAACGTCTAACATTTTTGCAATTGTACGGGCTAAAAGTGTTTTGCCGGTACCAGTTTCGCCAACAAGTATGATATTCGATTTTTCAATTTCAATATCATCTTTACTAACATTTTGAAAAACTCTTTTATAATGATTGTAAACAGCAACAGCAAGTGAACGCTTTGCCTCTTCCTGACCAATAACATACTGGTTTAAAAATTCAAATATTTGAACTGGTGTAAGAAGTTTTTGTTTTGAATTAGTTTTTTTATTTGTTACAACTTTGCCTTCGTCTAAAATTTGTTGAGCCTGGTCAACACAGTCTTCGCAAATAAAACCAGCCATACCCTGAATTAAAACTCGGGTTTCCTTTCTTGACCTTCCGCAAAAGGAGCATTTATCCATTTTAAAATTTCTGTTAATATTTTAATGTATTATTATCAAATTCCAAGTTACAAATTCCAAATCTCAAAACCCAAATTAAAAAACAAATTCCAAAAAGACACGCTACCCTTTAAAGTCCTCTCCTTTGGAGAGGATTTAGGTTAGGTTAAACTCAAAACCAAAAACCTCAAACTAAAAACCACAAACTTAACACAAACAAATCTCAAATTAATAAAAGCGAAGAACTATTTTTTTTGTAATAATTTTTAGAGATTATTTTTTCTTTTTATCGCGAACCAATACTTCGTCAATTAAGCCATATTCTTTTGCTTCTATTGCAGTTAGCCAATGGTCGCGGTCGCTGTCTTTTTCTATTTTTTCAAATGGTTGGCCAGAGTGTAAAGCAACGATTTCATATAATTCTTTACGTAATTTTAAAATTTCGCGGGCAGTAATTTCAATATCACTGGCTTGTCCTTCGGCACCGCCCATTGGTTGATGAATCATAATGCGACTGTGAGTTAAAGCTGAACGCTTTCCTTTTGCACCAGCAGTAAGCAAAATTGCTCCCATAGATGCAGCCATGCCTGTGCATATTGTTGCAATATCAGAGCCAATGTATTGCATGGTGTCGTAAATGCCTAATCCGGCATAAACCGAACCACCTGGAGTATTAAAATAAATTTGAATATCTTTATTTGGGTCTGAGCTTTCGAGAAAAAGTAATTGTGCTTGAATTATGTTAGCAACGTCATCGTCAATAGGAGTTCCTAAAAATATTATTCTGTCCATCATCAAACGCGAAAAAACGTCCATTGTTGCAACGTTTAATTGACGTTCCTCAATTATTGTTGGAGATATGTAGCTATTTGTTACTGATTTATATTTATCTAAAATAGAGCTACTTATTCCTTTGTGTTTTATTGCATATTTTCTGAACTCATTATTGTCTTTCATATTAAAATTATTTAAAGTTTAACAAATTCTTCTTTAGTAATTTCCTTAGGTTCTGTTTTTATAATTCCCTTAATAAATTCTATTACCTTATCTTCTAACAGAACTTCTTTATAACGAATTTTATCTTTCTCGTTTTTTAATATTCTATCAGTCATCTCGTTAATATATTGTTCGGGAACATCACCCATTCCGTATTGATTAAATTGTGCAACGGCAATTTTTTTGCTTAATTCAAGAATCTCTTCATCAGTAACGGTTATTTTGTTTTCTCTCACATATTTATTTAAAACGAGTTGCCATCTGTAATCTTTTTCAAATGCAGGATATTCTTTTTCAATAACCTCATCTGTAAACTCTTTTTCGTTTTTCATTTTAAGCCATTTCTTAAGAAATTCTTTAGGAAGTTCAAATGTGGCTTTTTCAGTTAATTTGTTTTTTATATCAGTTTTTAATTTGTACTTGCTGTCTTCGTTATTGTAGATAGTAATTTCTTCTTTAATTTTTTCTATAAACTGCTCTTCAGAGGTTACTATATCTTTACCGTATATTTTATCCCAGAGTTCCTGATTATTTTCAGAATTTTTAAATATTTTTATTTCGGAAACTGTAAATTTAAAATTAGATGAAGTTAAATTCAAATTTTCTTTTTTAACATTGAGCAAACTTGCAAGTTCGCTATCGTTTGGAAATGCTTTTTTAATATCGAAATTAACAGCATCACCAACCTTAATATTAATAAATTTTTGTTTTATTTCATCGTCTTTAATTATTGAAATTAAAAATTTAGATTCGTTGTAAACAATACCATTTTCGGTTACGGAATTATCATCATTAAGCTGAACCATTTTTCCGTATAACATTGATTTTTCTTCGCTTAACTCAGTATTAATAAATGAACCATTGTTCTGAAGATAATAATTTTTATATTCTTCAATTGTTTTATCGTCAATAGAAATATTGTAATTATATATATTGTCTTTATCATCGAAAACAATATTTATTTCGGGTGTAATTCCTATTTCGAACGAAAATTCAAAAACAGGTTCATTTTCAAGGTCAATTTGAGCAAGATTATTGTTTGATGGTAAAGGTTCGCCAAGAATATTAATTTTATTTTCGACAATATAGCTCCAAAGTTTTTCGGAAAGTATTTTGTTAACTTCTTCGATAAGAATACTTTTACCATACATTTTTTTAATTAATCCTGCCGGAACTTTACCGGGTCTAAATCCCTTAATAGAAACTTTTTTAGTAAGTTCACTGGTAGCTTTTTTAACTTTTTCGGTATAGTCTGTTTTTTCAATTTTTACATTAACTACTGCGTTTAATACGTCTGTGTCTATTTTCGAAATATCCATTTTATAATTTTGTTTTTTATTTTAAAACCGCTACAATTGTATAATTAGCAGTAGTTTATTAAATTAAATTTTTTTGTGCGGATGAAGGGACTCGAACCCCCACGCCTTGCGGCACCAGATCCTAAGTCTGGCTCGGCTACCAATTACGACACATCCGCAAAAATGTGTGCAAAGTTAAAAAAAAATATAATATATAATTTAATATTAAAAAAATTTATAATTTTGTAAATTAAAAGAATTTGTATTTATTTGAATAAAATTTCATTTATATAAAACAATTGACTATGAAATTAACTATTAGTTTTTTACTTATTATTTTTTCATCATTAAGTATGTTAGCCCAAACAGAGGTTGAGGTTATTAATCAAACAAATAAAAATGCCCTTGATAGCAATCAGGTTAAATGGCAAGCTGCTTTAATAAAAGATTCGGTTTTGCAAGCTCAAAAAAATAAGATTGTTAATACAAGATGGGCTTCAAAAGTAATTGGTTACTCTTCGCAATTTTCAAAAAAAGAAAAAGCTGCATATCAGGTTTTAGGAAAACCGAATGTGTTGCCAATTGGTGGGAATGCCTATACTGCTTGGTCTGTTAAAGAAAAGGATGGAAAAGAAGCAGATGATAATGCATATATTCGCGTTGGTTTTGATAATCCTGCAAGAATTAGACAAGTAGCTATAGCCGAAAGTTTTAACCCTGGTGCTATTACAAAAGTTACAGTTTACGGTTCAAATAAAGAAGAGTTGGTTGTTTATGAAAAACCTGCTCAGAACCTTGGCATTAAATGCCGAATGACGAACATTATTTTAACGCAACCTACAGAATTTTATGTTTCGGAAGTTGAAGTTAGATTAGACCCAACAGCTGTTCTTGGCAGTAATCAAATAGATGCAATTGGTATTACCGAAGATAAAGATTCTATAAAATGGAATATAAATTTAATTCCAATGGTAGAATTTCCTACTATACCTGAAAATTTAGGTGATGCAATTAATACTATTTACGATGAAGTTGCTCCAATGATTTCGCCCGATGGAAAAACCATATATTTTTGTCGTAAATTCCATCCCGAAAATGCTGGTGGTTTTAATGATGAAGATGATATTTGGTATTCCCAAAAAGATGACAATAAGAAATGGATGTTAGCAAAAAATATCGGTGCACCGCTAAATAATAAATTTCACAATTTTGTACAATCTATTACACCCGATGGCAACTCTTTGCTATTAGCAAATTTATATAACAAAGATGGTACAACAGGTGCAGGTGCTTCACTAACATACAAAACAAAACAAGGTTGGGCTTTACCCGAAAAACAAGTAATTGATGATTTTGTAAACTTTAACCAATTTGCAAATTATTTTCTTTCAAACGATGGCAAATATTTGCTCATGGCAGTTGAAAGAGGCGACTCTTATGGCGAACTCGATTTATATGTATCTTTCCGTAAAGGCGATAATCGTTGGTCGAAGCCAATAAATTTAGGACCAACAATTAATACTTGTGTTAACGATTATAGCCCGTTTTTAGCTGCCGATGGAGTTACTCTTTATTTTTCTACTTCCGGAATTTCCGGTTACGGAATGGAAGATATTTTTGTGTCAACAAGATTAGACGATACATGGCAAAACTGGAGCGAACCTCAAAATTTAGGTCCAAAACTTAATAGTCCATTGTCCGATTCAAAATATAATATTCCTGCTTCGGGCGAATATGCTTTTTTCTCATCAACAAATAAATCGCTTGGTAAAAATGATATTTTTCGCATTAAACTTCCAACCAAAATTAAACCTAATCCTGTTGTATTAATTTCAGGAAAAGTTTTAAATGAACATACTAATCAACCTGTTGATGCACGTATTATTGTTGAAGAATTACCAAGCGGAAAAGAAGCTGCAATTGCTCGCACCGACCCAAATACAGGGGAATTTAAAATTATTCTTCCTGCTGGTAAAAAGTACGGATTCAGAGCTATTGGTTTAGGATTTTTTGAGGTTAACAAAAATATTGATTTAACTGATGTTCATGAATATACCGAAATTGAAGATGAAATGATGAGAATGTCTCCAATTGAAGTGGGGTCTGTAGTTCGTTTAAATAATATTTTCTTTGAATATGCTAAAGCGGTATTATTACCGGAATCTTTTCCGGAACTTGACCGTACTGCTGATTTCTTAAAAAATAATTTAAGCATAGAAATTGAAATAGGTGGGCATACTGACGATTCCGGTTCCGATATTACAAATAATAAACTTTCCGATAGGCGTGCTAATGCAGTTGCAACCTACATAATATCTAAAGGTGTAGATGCTAAACGCATTACAGCGGTGGGATATGGCAAAACCCGTCCGATAGCATTTAATACCGATGCCGAAGGACGCGCAATGAATAGGAGGGTGGAATTTAAAATTATGAAAAAGTAATTTTAAGGAATTTCTAAAAAAGACACTACCACTATATTTTGACACGAATTTAACTAAGTTTATAAAGTTTATAAAGTTCATAAAGTTTATAAAGTTGAAAGTTTGTAAAGTAGCTTTTTACTTTATTAAGGCGTCGGAAGGGATAACTAAGGCTATGTTCCCAGTCACTATTGCTACGTCTTCAGTTACTCCAGCGACGTCTTCAGCTAATAATGAACCTCTTACTTCTTAAAAAATGTATTTAACAATTAAAGCTATGAAAAAAATAACTTTAAGATTAGTATTACTCTTACTTTTCACTTTTAACTTTGGACTTTCAACTTTAAACTGTTCCGCCCAATGGCAACAAACTAATGGTCCTTATGGTGGAAAACAAATAAGTTGTATTGCTATAAGCGGAAGCAACATTTTTACAGGAATTTATGGTTGTGGTGTATTTTTGTCTTCAAACAATGGAAGCAGTTGGGCTGCTGTGAATACAGGTTTACCAATTACTGATGTTGTAGCATTAGCCATAAGTGGGAACAACATTTTTGCAGGAACTAATAACGGGGTGTTTAGGTCATCAAACAATGGAAGCAATTGGGTTACAGTGAATACAGGTTTAACAAATACTGATGTCTGGTCATTAGCCATAAACGATAGCAACATTTTTGCAGGAACTAATGGCGGCGGAGTATGGAAGAGAGCATTATCTGAAATGGTAGGTATAGAAGAAACAAATAATAATGAAAACAACATTGCTGTTTATCCTAACCCTGCAACTGATAAAATACAAGTAATCAGTAAGCAGTATTCAGTAAGCAGTATAGAAATTTACAATTTGCTCGGTGAAAAAATTTACAGTTCACCGGTTACCGATAACCTTTC
>JAVHRE010000023.1:1967-27157 GCA_036171495.1 Bacteroidales bacterium | reverse complement strand
TACTGGGATGACGTTACCAGTTACTGGGATGACGTTACCAGTTATTGGGATGACGTTACCAGATACTGGTACGAAGTTCTCCGTTACTGCTTAATATCCAACTTTATAAACCCAACTTTAAAAATATTCTTGAGCAATAACAATAAAAACAAAATACATACGTTATTATATACAATCCCACCCGAAGTTTCGGGAGTTTCGGATAAAAGTAAACAACTAAAAATTAAAAAAAATGAAAAAGTTAAAAAGAATTTCAGAAAAAGTCGGCAAAGTAGTGTTAATATTAGCCCTAATGCCGCAAACAGTAATTAAAAAAGTCATTGTAGTGTTAAACATGAATAAAATAAAGAAAATGGGAGTGTTTATCGCCAAAGCGAAACTTATTAGGCAGTCAATGAAAGGGAATAACTGGTTTCTCAATCCGCCTATTGTTCTTACCGATAACGGCGCTTTTGATAACGACATTAAAGCGTTGGATTCTGCTCAGACTACGGCGCTCACCAGAGCAATGGGCGCAGCGAAAACCCGCGACGATAGACAGGCAATTGTGCTTAACGATTTACATTTGCTTTTGGCTTATGTACAAACCATAATTGATGCTAATCCGAAAAATGCTGAAACGATTGGTATCGGTTCGGGGTTTGATATACAACATGAATCCATACGAAATAAAGCAGAAATTACGGTTAAACCCAAAAAAGGCGAATCGGGAACTATGCTTGCTACAGTTAAAAAAGTTGAGGGGACAATTGCAAACCTATGGCAGTTCAGTACCGATGAAGGTAAAACATGGAATGAATTAGATGCTACTTCCGGTGGAAAAATAGAAATTACAGGCTTAATTCCCCGCAGTTCGCTTATTGTGAAACATCGCCCTATACTACGTAAGGGAAAAGGTACATGGCTCCAATCGGCAATAGTAACAGTAGTGTAGTTTGATAAAGAATAGTTTAATATTTCCCCTGCCGTTGTTATTAAACCGGCAGGGGTTTTTTATGAAATATACTAATGTATAAAATATGAAAAGTCCGTTTGATGATTTATTTTAAAGTTAAAATTGTATTTTTGAAAAATAATATATTCAATGACTAAAGAACAAGTAAAAATTGAAATCGAAAAATTAGTTAATCGCGTGGTAATTTTTTAATTGGTGCTTATCAGTATTTGCTTGACTTGCATAGGAATTATTATCTTACTCATCATGCTGAATTTATTTCAGCATCTCCTTTCCCCTTTAAAACAGTGATTCCGAAACAAGTTCGGAATGACGAAACACTTTTATAAGTTCTCTAAATAACAGACGGATAAAATAAATAAGCTGACAAGCCAACGCAAAAGTTTAAATTTTTACCTCACCGCACTTTTTTCGGCAAGCCGTTTGGCAATCACTTCTGCAAAATCAAAAGAGGTGCATTACTTGTTTTATTTTTTTATTTAGTATGCACCACATTTATTTTTGCCCCAATACAAAATCCGTTTTCCATAGTTCAATAAGAGCCACATTTCCCTTCCCGTAAAAATAATCTCACAAATTTTATTGTTTATTTAAAAATCATTTCGTAATTTTGCGAATGACTAATTGAATATATTATGGCACAGCAAAAGAATGAAAATTACACAAAAGAGGAAGTCTTGATTGCAAAATATTCTAAAGCACTCGGACATCCTGCAAGAATTTCAATATTAAACTTCCTTGCTTCACTTGACACCTGTTTTTTTGGTGACATTTGCAATGAACTTCCAATTGCAAACTCTACCGTTTCGCAACATTTAGACGAACTAAAAAACGCTGAATTAATACAGGGAACATTTGAGCCGCCAAAAGTAAGATATTGTATTAATAAAGAAAATTGGAAGAAAGCTAAAGTTGTTTATGAAAATTTTTTCGGGAAGTTTGACAAACCAAAATGTAATTGTTGAATATTAATCTTAAAATAAATTATTATGGAAATTAAAATTCTTGGAACAGGTTGTGCAAATTGCAAAACACTTGAAAAATTAACCATCAACGCACTGGCAGAAATGGATTTTGCTGCTAATGTTGAAAAAGTAGAAGACATTACTAAAATCATGGCTTATGGTGTAATGCGTACTCCCGCATTGGTGATAAATGAGAAGGTCGTTTTAGCCGGTCGTATTCCTCCAATGACTGAATTAAAAGAAATTATCCAGAAAAATAATGTTTAATCAAAACACAAATCTTTAAAATAAATATTTATGAAAAATTTATTATTAGCATTAGTAATCCTTTTAACAGGCTTCAACGGGTTCAGTCAACAAAAAGACAATACAACTTCAAAGGACATAATCCTTGTTTATTTTTTTCATGGCACACATCGTTGTGCCGGTTGTATTAATGCTGAAAAGGCTACCGTAACAGCACTAAATACACTTTACAAAAATGAACTTGATAAAGGAATTATCAAATTTGCATCTGTCAATGTGGAAGAAGAAAAAAATAAAGCATTGGCTGAGAAATACGAAGCAGCTTGGAATAAGTTGTTATTTGTCAAAAGTGGTAAAACTGAACAAAAAGTTGATTTGACAGAGCAGGCTTTTTCATATAGTAGTAATCAGGAAGAGTTAAATAAAATCATTAAAATAACGGTAGATAAAATGCTAAAATAACGAACATGGAATTTTTACAACATTTATTAGAAAGTTCGGGAACGCCATTTTTGTCAGCCTTTATACTTGGATTAATGACATCTATCAGTCCGTGTCCGCTTGCTACCAATATTACGGCAATAGGTTTTATCAGTAAAGATATTGAAAACAGGAAGAAAATATTTTTGAATGGATTGCTTTATACACTTGGGAGAGCGATTAGTTATACAGGGTTGGGAGTTATTATATATTTCGGTGCAAGTACATTTCATTTAGCAAGATTCTTTCAGTTGTATGGAGAAAAAATATTAGGACCTCTGCTTATTATAATTGGCATAATCATGCTTGACCTGATAAAAATAAAATTTCCCGGATTTACAAAAATGACTTCAACGATTGAAAAGAAAAGTAAATCGGGTAGCAGTTGGAGCCTACTGCTATTGGGAATCGTCTTTGCACTTGCTTTCTGTCCGTATAGCGGAGTTCTGTATTTCGGAATGTTGATACCTATGTCCATTACAAGCCCTTCCGGTTTGTTTCTTCCTTTTGTTTTTGCAATAGCAACCGGATTACCTGTCATTATTATAGCTTATCTTTTAGCATATAGCGTTTCAAGTATAGGAGGTTTTTACAATAAAATCAAGGTGTTTGAGAAATGGTTCAGAAGAGTGGCTTCCATTGCTTTTATTATTGCAGGAATTTATTACCTGTATATTTATTACATGAAATAGACTTTATGCAAAGTCGAAAAATAACAGACATATAAAGTATAAACTTAAATATTTTAAAAATGAAAAGAACAATTATTATTCTTACAATCTTGTTGAGTTTACAGACAATCAACATTTATGCTCAATGTGGTGGCAATACAACAAAAACCACTATAGCGACAAGTATTGGAATGGTTATATATTCCAATGATATTGAAACAGTATGGAATGCTTTGCGTTTTGCAAACTATTCAAAAAGCGAAGGCGACACCGTCGCTATTTTTCTATTGGGCAAGGGAGTGGAACTTGACAGCTTAATAAAGAAGAATACTGAACTTAAAGAGCAATCCGATGAATTTCTTAATAAGGGCGGTGTAATTTTAGGTTGCGGAACATGCCTTGCCAAGAGAAAAAACAACGAGCCACAGGTTTGTAAATTCTCGTCAATGGCGGATTTATATGATTTAATCAGAAAAAACAAGATTGTATTAACCTTTTAATAAATGCTGTATTTTTAAAAGTATATAATGATTCGAGACAATTCAAAACTATTCGATGCCATTGCAACCGATTACGACAATTGGTTTGACCTGAATGAAAATATTTTTTTGTCGGAAGTGAATGCATTAAAATTTGCAATACCCGCAGGTAAAAATGGTATTGAAATAGGTGCAGGAACAGGGCGTTTTGCTAAAGCATTAAATATTCCAATTGGTGTGGAGCCTTCTGGGAATATGGCTAAACTTGCACAAGACAAAGGAATTATTACAGTTAAGGCTTTTGCCGAAAATTTGCCCTTTTATAATAATTCGTTCGACTTTGTGCTGTTCGTAACAACAGTTTGTTTTCTCAAAAACATTAAAAAATCCATAGCCGAAGTAAAAAGGATATTGAAACCAAATGGGGCTATTGTTATTGGGTTTATTGATAAAGATAGTCCATTGGGCAAAGAATATAAGAATAGTAATAGTAAGATTTATAAAAAGGCAAATTTCTATACTATTGCAGAACTAACTCAATTGCTTTCCGAATCAGGATTTGACGATTTCACATTCACCAATACACTAAATGATACTTATAAAAATGATGAGATTACAGAACTTGTGATTGGCAATGGTTGCGGGAAAGGAAATTTCATCATTATTAACGCTTTTAAAAAGTAATAAATATGAAAATCGGAGTAATTATTGAAACTAAAGAATTTGAAAAAGCATGGAACGCATTTAGATTTGCAGTTACGGCAAAAAAACTGGGACATGATGTAAAAGTGTTTTTAATGGGTGAAGCAGTAGAATGTGAGGGCTTGACACACGAAAAATACAATGTGGACGAACAACTTAAAACATTTATTTCAGTTGGTGGTGAAATACTCGCTTGTGGAACTTGTCTGAAATCAAGACAATTAAATGAAACAAACGCTTGTCCGCTTTCGACAATGATTGATTGTGTAAATATGGTAACATGGGCAGACAGAGTTGTGACTTTTTAGAAAACGCAAAATATTATGATAAGAAAGTTTTTTTATACCACTAAAGGAAAGTTGTTATTGCCTATAATTCTACTCCCATTTTGGGTGCTGTTATATCATTTTCTTCAACCTATTTCTGATTTTTTTATTGACGATATTTTAAAATTAACTAAAGGAGAACATTTAACCGAAGCTATTCGATTTTTTATTTTTGAATATCCAAAAGTTTTATTACTTCTTATTCTTATAATTTTTTTTGTTGGTATTGTCAGAACTTTCTTTACTCCCGAACGTACCCGTAAAGCTCTTGAAGGTAAAAAAACATTCACAGGAAATGTAATGGCTTCATTGCTCGGAATTGTTACGCCGTTTTGTTCATGCTCTGCCATTCCTTTGTTTTTAGGCTTTGTTGAAGCGGGTGTTCCTTTAGGCGTTACTTTTTCTTTCCTTATTGCTTCACCTATGATAAACGAAGTTGCTGTTGTGCTTTTGTATGGTTTGTTTGGTTGGAAAGTGGCTTTAATATATATAGGAACAGGTCTTTTTATTGCAATCCTTGCAGGTTGGATTATCGGAAAACTAAAACTTGAGAAATGGGTTGAATCTTGGGTATATGAAACAAAAGTCGGACAGAACTCATTGGGTGTCGAAAAAACAAAGTTCAGTGATAGAATTAAATTTGGTTACGAAGCAGTAAAAGATATTGTAGGTAAAGTTTGGCTTTATGTCGCTTTAGGTATAGCTGTCGGTGCAGGTGCTCATGGCTATGTCCCTGCTGAATTTATGGTTTCGTTTATGGGTAAAGATGTTTGGTATGCCGTTCCTCTTTCAGTTTTAATTGGAATACCCTTATATTCTAATGCTGCAGGAATAGTACCAATCGTATCGGTTTTAATAGAAAAGGGAGCATCATTAGGAACTGCCCTTGCATTTATGATGTCTGTAATAGGTTTATCGTTGCCCGAAATGATAATTCTTAGAAAAGTTCTAAAACTCCCGTTAATATTTACTTTTATTGCTATAGTTGGTGTGGGGATAATGATAGTTGGATATTTATTCAATTTGATTTTTTAAAAAAGGAGGTTTTATGAAAATTAAACGAAAAAACGAAATGAAAATTACACTTGTAATTATGGTGTTAATCATGACCATGATAGTAACACTTGCAAGTGTAACATTGAATTTTGGCTTTACTGATGGTTTTTTATTGAAATGGCTAAAAGCATGGGGCTTTTCTTTTGTAATTGCCCTGCCTGTTGTAATAGCAATAGTGCCCGCCATAAAGAAAACACTAAGTAAATTTATTATTGATTGAAATTACAAATTCGATACTATGTGTTATACTAATAGCAACAAATATAGAATTAAAAAGTCGCTAGGAATTATATTATTATTGAGTGTTATATTTATTTCCTGTAATACTTCAAGAAAAATTTCTTTTACAACCATTGATACTGATTTTTCAAAAGGCAGATTAACCTATGTACAAAAAATAACTTTAAAAGACCTTACAAAATTTCACGGTCATTTGTGTGATGGATTAGTTGAAGGGGCATTATCGCTTCAATTGGCTATGAAAGAATTATTTCCCAATCAGCCGATTGATAGAACCAATTTAAGAATTATAAGCAAACCTTCACCTTGTTTAACAGATGTTGCAATTTATTTAACAGGTGGTCGCTACCAATTCAACACTTTTTATGTGGACACGGCATTCAAAGGACTTTACATTATACAGCGCATAGATAATAAACAAACAGTCGTTGTTTCAAGAAAAGAAAATGTAAAGCCCGCAGTTATTGACAGCTTAGGAACATTGGCAACAAAACAAATGCTTACTCCTTGTGGTCTTGACAGTTTAAAAATATTGGAAAATAATTATGCAATATATCTTTTAAAACACAAGCCCGAACAACTTTTTACAGTTACCAAACTTGAAAATTTTATTTGGCATCCGTTATTAAATAACGATTATATCAAAACCGACATACTGAATAAAAAAGCTAAAATATGTTATAAATAGCTAAAAACAACAAATACAAAAACATTTAAAATATCTTAACACATAAATTATGAATGAATTTGATATAAAAGCGCTCACATGGGATGATAACCCATTGTTTATTGAACGATCAAAACATATAGCGGATAAGATCCGTAAACACGTTTCGCTTAATAAAGAAATGGAAGGCTTTGAATACGGATGTGGTACAGGCTTGATTAGTTTTAATTTAATGCCTTATCTGAAATCAATTACTCTGGCTGATAGTTCTGATGGCATGCTTGAAGTTTTGAAACAAAAAATTCAAAAAAATAAAGTAACATCAATGGATGTATTGAAAACCGACCTTATCGTTGATAAAATACCGGAAAAGAAATTTGATATAATAGAGTTTATATCGAATAAGAAACAGTTGAATTTTATACTTTTTTGATGTTTTAAAACTATTAATTTTATTGACTTTAACTTTTTATAAAAACCGAAATACCTTATTCGATATATTCTCTATTATTTATCTTAATTCAATTCTTTTGCAATTGCAATTGCAGCGATGGTCCCATCGGCAACTGCTGTTGTAATTTGTCTGTATTTTTTACTGATAACATCACCAACAGCATAAACTCCCGGCATACTTGTGAGCATATCCTCATTTGTTTTGATATAACCCCACTTGTCGAGTTCAAGTTTATTTTTGAACATGTCAATATTCGGCTTCATTCCAATGAAAACAAATACGCCATCGCTGATAAGTTTTGATATTTGCTTAGTTTTTAAATTTTCAATTTCTGTTATCATTTTGTTTCCTTCGCTAACAAAGGATCTTGGTTCATGTTCAAAAAATGTATTGATTTTAGGATTCGCAAAAAGCTTTTCTTGTGCCTGCTTATTAGCAGTGAAGGCATCAAACTGATGAACCATTGTAATCTTGCTTGCAAACTTGCTGATAAAATCAGCTTCTTCAACTGCAGAATTTCCACCACCGATTATTACCACTTCTTTGTCACCATAATATTTGGCATCACAGGTTGCACAATAGGAAATGCCTTTTCCTTTCAGTTCTTTCTCACCCGGGATTCCCATCAGATTTGGCGAAGTACCTGTTGCAATAATAATTTTCTTTGCTCTTATGGTTTCCAATTCATCTATAACGACTTCTTTCTTTTCAAGATCAATTTTAGTTACATCAACTGCTACTTTATAAACCGTTCCGCACAATTTAGTTTGCTCCGACATATTATGCGAAAGCATATAGCCGGGCTGTGGCTCAATAAAACCGGGATAGTTGGATACCTCATGTGTTGTGGAAACCTGTCCACCAGGAAGAGCAATATCAATGAGTACCGTATTTATTTTTGACTGGCAAAGGTACAAGCCTGCTGTAAGTCCACCTGGACCGGCACCAAGGATCAATACATCATATTCAGAGACAACCGGCTTTATATGTTTTTTTATCTCCAATATTTTTTTAGCTGGCAACATGCTATCGAGCTGATGAATAATTTCGCTTCGCTTAATACCACCAGAAAGCATGGTATCCAATTGTACACCTTTATCAAAAAATAGCAAAGAAGGTGATGATTTCACACCCAGCTTCTCTGCCAATTCCTTGTTCTGCTGTCGGAATATTTTCAGAAATTTTACATCATTACCATATAGGTTTGCTAATCCTTCAAACTTGGGTGCTACAGCTTCACAGGGTGGACATTCGGTGGAATAAAAATCAAGTACAACTTTACCACCGTTAAGAACTTCTTTTTCGAATTCAGTTGAAGATATTTCCTTCATAATTTATTTTTTTAATTTTTAATTGCCTCAATAGGATTGTTGTTATGAATTCTGTCTTTTACAATTAATGTTGTTGTATATGATTTAATATATTTTTGAAATAAAATATCATGTCCCAGACAAAGTCCAATAGCAATTGTTAAATCAACAATTTCATTATTGATTTGTTCGGCTTGTGCCAATGGATTACATGATACTTTCTTGATTTCACTTTTGTTATTTACTTCAGATTGTTTAAATCCTCCGGTTGTACATGAAACAGGATAAGTTTTAAAACCCGATTCGCTGAAAATCTGAGCAATTAAAGCAGCATCACTTTCCATTCCGTAACAATATGCAATGCCAATTCGTTGAAAATTCATACTTTTGGAGAACTCAATTATTTCCTGCAAACGAGATAATGTCCCTGCTCTGCCTTTATCAACTAATCTTGCAGTTGCCTGAATTATTTTCTGATTATCGGGTAAATGATATATCAACATTAATTCTTCGGCATCAAATTTTTGATTAATGCATGAATTTGTAACTCTGCAAGCTTTTGTATGACACTTTGTACAGTCCATTTTTTAATGTTCAAGGTATGATGAAAATCCCAGTTCCAGCAATTCTTTCACAGGACGACAATCAGTGGAACAAATATTACCTGTTCTGTTTTTAGCAACTGAACCGCAACCTCCGCCGCATGCAAGTTGCATATTACAAGTATTGCATTCGGTAATTGAAGTAACATCGCGAATTTGCCATGCATTAATCATTTCTTCCTTTCTGGAAACTTCAGGGTAGAATGTTCCCAGTGATTCGTCGGCTTTGCCTACAGTAGCTGTACATGAAAATATATGCCCGGTGTAATCGAATGCCCATTCGGTTTTACAAGCAGGGCATGAATCGAATAATGGATCGGGTAAGCTACCGTTCTCTGAGAGAAACTTTGAAATAGAATAAGCCGGTTTGTGAAATTCAACAATGTGTGTATTAAGTTGTATTAATTCGTACAACTTTTCATATAAGTTAACTCTGTTAAATAGTTTATTTGGTGTAGACTGACAATGATGAAGTTCGTAATTACGTCCAATTTGTGTTTTAAAGTAAGGACTTGAAGTCCAACCTTTATCTATTGCAAATCGAGCTAAATCAGGCAGGTTGTCAATATTTTCTTTATCGATTACCATTCTTAAATTAACTATCAAGTTGTTATTAATGCAACTATCTATGCCCTCTACTATTTTATCAAAACTGCCTGCGCCTCCCTTTAAAAAACGACGGGCATTATGAACAAGAGCAGTACCATCAACTGTTATTTGAATTTCACGAACATGACCCTGTTTTAATATATCTGTATATTCAACAAGAGTATATCCATTGGTAACAAAGCTAACATCAAGATTTGCATTATTAGCTTTTTTTATTAAGTATGAAATAAGTTCTTTTTGTTTTAGTGAATTCAATAAAGGTTCGCCACCAAAAACGGTTATGTATTTCTTTCTGCCTGTAAATTCTTTTTGAATATAATTAAAGAATGAGTCAATAATATCGTTATTAAGAGATCCTGTTGAAGGTGCATATTCATCTTGATAACAATACGAACATGAAAAATTACAGCTGTAATTAGGCACGAAAAATAATTGAATTTCGTCATCTTCGCTGCTATCAACAAAATCGAGATACTTTTTTTTATACAGTTTAATTTCTTCATTTTCATTTACCCAATAACCTTTTTCAGATAAGTCATTAAGGAAATTATCATCAGAAATCATCTCATTATTCCTGATTTTATTAATTTTTTCGGCATCAATAGGATTTACAATATCGGCATTGCCTGTTAGAAGGTTAACTATAAAGAAATTCTCAGAATCCTTTATTTTTGAATATATATTATGTTTGGAAAAAATCATGTTTTAAAATTTAACATATAGAACCATGAATCAGGAAATTGTGTTTTGAAAATTTAAAACGGCATTATTAACCTTAATTCATGGTTCTAATAATACTAATCGTGGCAACCAACTACTGTCTTTGAAATTTTAGCACAACATTGTGCAACTGCTGCCACTTTTTTGTTCTCTTTTTTTCTGATTAAACTTGTCATAATAAAATGTATTTTTAAATTATTTAACTAATAAAACTTCATTTATAGTCTTCAAAAGGGTTTCTTTAGGTAAAGCACCCATTGTTGATTGGGGTTGTCCAATTACAGGAATAAAAATAAGTGTTGGTAAATTTGAAACACCCATGTTTTGAGACAATAGTCCTTCAGCATCTGTGTCGACTTTGTAAACAATAATCCTTCCTGCATATTCTTTTGCAATTTCTTCTACTAATGGTGATAATTTCCTGCATGGGCCACACCAACTTGCATAAAAATCGATAATTGCAGGCAGGTTTCCTTCATATTTCCATTCCTTGTTAATTTCATAATTAAAAACTCTTTGTTTAAATGTTTCATTTGTGAGTGTAATAACTGTGCCAGGCACATTGTTAATATTGTCTATTTTGTTATCTGTTACATTAACAGTTGCGTAATCTGTTTTATTTTCAGATTTCTCGTGATTTCCTGCGTTACAGCTAGTCATAGTTAACGCAAAACCAAGCGATAGAATAATAATAAATTTGTTCATTCCGTTTAATGGTTTTTATGTTTTTAATTAATTATTGCAATTGCATTTTCCCGAAGGTTTTTTTGAAGCAATAGTCCAGCTTGCAACTTTAATTTTCCCTTTATCGTAGGGTGCCGATTCTTCAATAATGTCAATTATTGAAAAGCCAGCTTTTTCGAGTTGTACCAGATACTCGTCGCGTGTTACAGAGCCTGCCCAGCATTCTGCAATAGCTACAGGATCGTTTTTGTATTCATCGGGGACTTGACTTGTTGAATAAATATCACTTATAACAAATCTTCCACCCTTCTTTAATATTCGATAAATTTCGTTCCAAACAGATAGTTTATCGGATGCGTGATTAATTGTACAATTTGAAATCACTAAATCTGCTATTTTATCAGGCAGTTCTATTTTTTCGAGTTCACTTCGTACAAAACGAACATTTTTTATGTCAAATTTAGCTGCATTATGTTTAGCTTTTGCAAGCATTCCATCTGAAATGTCAATACCATAAACAAATCCGGTTTCTCCAACCGATTCTGCCATACGTATTACATCAGTACCACGGCCACTTCCAAGATCAACACATACTTCGCCAGTTAACGGCTCGGCATAATTTATAGCACCACCACAAGAAAGACAGCATTCTGATTCAGCTAATGCTGTATATCTATTATTTATTTCTTTTATTTCCATAATTAGTAATCTGATTTTTTAATGACAATTAACATTTTAATGAACTTTTTTGATTTCCTTTAGGAGAAAGTCTTTAGTTTTTCCTCCTACAAACCGATTTATTTCCTTACCGTTTTTGAATAAAATCAAAGTGGGAATACTCCTTACTTTATATTTTGTGGCCACAGCGGAATGCTGTTCAATATTTATTTTACCAATAGACGCATTTCCGTTTAACTCATCAGCAGTGCTATTAAGTACTGGAGCCATCATTTTACAAGGCATACACCATTCTGCCCAAAAATCAACTAAGGTGACTCCAGTTTTTATCTGATTCTGAAAATTCTGGTCTGTCAGGATTTTAATCTTTGCATGATCGCTGACCATTGGCATATTTTTCATCTTTCTGAAAGAATAAAACAGATAAAAGCCAAAAATTGCAATCACGGCACTTACAATAATTATTGGTGTATTCATATTTTAAATTTATTTATACTTGTTTACTTTTATTATCTGAAAGCTATTCGACAAATTCATTCTTCTTTCCTAACCGCACCTGTAGGACAATACCGTGTGCACTTTCCGCATTCCGTACATTTCGTTTTATCAATTATCGGAAGTCCATAGCCATCCTGAATTATTGCTCCAACAGTACATACACGAATAATAGGACAACGATGATTTTGTGGACATAAACGAGCACTTACTATGTATGACATATTTGAAATAATTTAAAATGATGAATCATTTATTTTTTCTTTCGTGTGCTAATGCCAAATGGGAAATACAACGGGCAGAAGCTAATTAGACTTGTGAGAATAAATATTCCCGATAAAATAAGTAATACAATTCCCAGCGTCCCTGAAATTACATTTGTGAAATAAAGTATTACTACTACAGCAGCTATCAGTATCCTGATAATTTTATCTGCTAATCCCATATTTTTTTTCATTTCTTATTTTTTTTAATGAACAGACTTCCTAATAAATAACCGATTATAGTTCCCCAGAGAATGCTTAACCATGGGTTAGAAGTAATAGGACACGAACCTGTTGAGCATCCTACAGTTTTATAATAAATAAAACCGCCAACTGCGCCTATTACCATTCCTATTATTGCTGACAATAATTCTTTTATTTTATGCACAATCTTTTGCATACATGATGTTTTTGTTTCGCAGGTATTTTCCATTCTAATTTTTCTTTACATTTAAAAGAACTTCATCAATTATTTTTATAAATGAATCTTTGGGCATTGCACCCATTGACATCTGGGGTTGTCCTTCCTTGGGCACAAAAAGAATAGATGGTATGCTTTTTATTCCGAAGATTGCTGCCAGTTCTCTTTGATCTTCTGTATCAACTTTATAAATATCTATTTTGTCTTTGTAGTATTCGGAAAGCTTTTCAAGCACCGGGGTTACCATCTTGCATGGACCGCACCAGTCAGCATAAAAATCAATGATGCAAGGATTTTTACCAATAAACTTCCATTCTTTATTAGTTTCGAAATCGTAAACCTTCTGCTTGAAGGTTTCTTTAGTTAAATGTTCCATGACTTTAAATTTTTAATTGTTACTTTGTTAAATATTGGTTCAAATTTGCTTTTACCTGTTCCATTGTTTGAATGCTTGAGGTTGCTTTTACAACTTTGCCATTCTTATAATATATGGTAAACGGAATTCCCATAAACCCAATTACTTCATGTAATTCACGAATCACATGCGATTCAGGATTATCAAAATCCATATCAAAGAATTTTACATGCTTATAATCATCTTCAAGTTCTTCGGCAATTCCGTAAACAGGAATACACATGGGACCCATACGTCCACAGATTATCATTACATTTTCGTTTTCTCTGATTATCTTTGCATAATCAGTTGCGTTCTCAACATGTTTTAAATTTGTGTACAACATAATTTGGTTTTATTTGTTGCTACAAAGTTACATTGCAAAAACACCTGATTTATGAAAATTGGTTTCGTGTACAACAATACAAAAGTTGTAATTGCACAACTTATTAATTAATTTAGTTCTAACTTTACCATCAATTTATTTAATCTAATAGATGAAACCTATTTCGGAAACCGACACAGAATTTATTTGTGATATTCAAGCTCCTTGTTTTCAATCACTTTCTAAAGTAGAAATTGAATTAGTTCGGGCAAGTAAAACACAAGTATTATTTCGTAAAGGTGAAAACTTAACTAAACAGGGAACTTATACCTCTTACATTTTATTTGTGATTAACGGCTTAGTTAAACAGTATGTAGAAGGTGATAGCACACATAATTTTAATCTTCGTATTATCCACCAGGGTGAATTCGTTGGACTTTCGGCTGTTTTTTTGAAAAATACATTTAATTATTCATCCATTGCAATAACTGACACACAGGTTTTTTTAATTGAAAAGGAAGCTATTTCAAAAGTCATCAAACAAAATGGAATGTTTGCTTACAATATTATCACACGTTACAGCGAACATAATACCATCCTTTTCGATACCATACGAAATCTTATGTATAAGCAGATAAATGGTCGTATGGCCGAAACTCTCTTAAATTTAGAAAAAGAATCATATAATGACTCTTCTATTTTTCCTTTGTTATCACGAAAAGATATTGCTGATTTTGCTGGTACAACTACCGAAAGTGCTGTAAAAATTCTAAAGAATTTTGAAAAAGACGGAATTATACGATTAGAAGAAAAAAACATTATTATTACTAACAAAAATCTTTTGAAAGAAATAAGCAAAAGAGGATAAAAAAAATTCTTTGCACTTTTATAGCTGTAAACAGAAACTTCAGTATTTTACTAAGCTTAATTATAAGCAAATCGAAAAACTTATTATAATGGATTTTTAGTAAGTTTTTTAATCTCTTCAGCCGTATAACCAAGAGCTTTCCAATCTAAGACACCATTTATTGTATGACAATCTTTGCATGTAAATGCTCCGTTTTTACGAATCGAATGGCTTATTTCAAGCATTGCATCAGAAGGTAGCCAACGTGCTTCAACCTTATTACCTGCTATAACATCTTTGTATGCTTTAGTATTCCAGCCATCAATGTACATAAATTTTAAAAACTTATTCATTAAATATACGTCGAACACTTTCCCATACATTTTTTTCATCATGCTCTTTTGCTCTTCTATTTTGGCTGCTAAATCAGGATTTCCGGTAACATAATATGTAGGTAAATTATAAGGAACGAACATTCCACCGAATGGTCCAATATTTTGCAAATCTATATGTTGACGACCATTAAAAAATTTCATTGCATAAAGTTTTGAAGGTTTTTTTGACGCAATTGGGCGCATATATTCTTCATACCATTTTGCATAATCAAAATCTTTGAATTCTGGCCATATATTCGTAGGATTATAGAATCTATACAATTTTGCTCCATTAGGATTTTCGCCTATAGGATTACCAAGAAAAGTAGCGTCGCCATCCCACCATACATACCCTATTCCTTTGCCGGGAGCTACTTCTTTAGCTACATCGTTATAAATATAAATTCCTGCTTTTTCTTCAAATACTGTATTTGAAAAATCGCGGCGTGTAGCATTATCTGGATGTAAAGAGGTAATATGACATGTTACACAAGCAATTTTATTTGTATGAGAATTCAAATAACCCGATATTTCTTTATTTGAACTATGTGGTTCGTTTGTGTGACATGTAGTACACGAAACATCTACAGTTGGCAAATCGTTAGCCATCATTGTAGTAGTATGTTTTCCTTTGGCTATTAAATGACCTTCTGTTGCATGACATTCTGTACAATTAATTCCAGCTGCTGCATGTACATCCCAGGTAGGCGAAAAAGGAGTACCTCGTTTTGAACCTGGATGAAGAACTCTTGGGCGCTCTTTGCCAATATTTAATTGACTTTGCATGTATGAAGAATCAGCCTTATCAATATAAAAATCGCCTCCTAAATTATGTTGATGGCAACGAAGGCAAGTCTGAGAAGTTGTTTTTGTAACAGACATTGCAGCTAACATAGACCGATCCTGAGTCCAACGATTTCCATTTTCTTCATGTACAACCTGTTTTTTATTCATATCATAAGCAGCGGAATGACAAATAAGACAATCTATTGCTTTTTTTTCTCTTTGTAATTCTTTATATCCTATTATTAAACTACCAAGCGGAGCCTGATATTGTCCTCCAATATGACATTGTCCACAACCTTCAGATAATGTGTCACCTCGTTTTGTTATTACTTGTTCTGCCCATGCTGTAATAGCAAATGAACCTGGTTTTGGGCAAGGTCTGTCAATTTTTCCCATTCTAAAATTATCTGCTAATTTTCCATTAAAGCCATAAACATTGTCATGTGAATTTGTGTAAAATTTATAGTGTGATGACGAAATCAAATTTTTCATTAAATCAACACTTTTCTTTTGATGCGTATTTTGATCTTCAACTTCAATATCTTTATGGCATTTCAAACATGTTTCTGGTCCATTATAAGCTAAAATATTATTTTTTCTAAAAATCTCAATATGATTAAACTTATAACTATATTTTGATTGAAGTTTTTTAGCTATAGCATCAAATTGATTGACGGTAATCGTTTCAATTGGATATTCAATTTTATATGGTCGGCTGTCTGATGGCAACCATGCATTTACTAGTTTTGATTCTACTATACAACCATACAAAAATGTACTAATCGTTAAAAATAAAATTGCATGACGTAGTATGCGTTTATATTTCATAATTTATATTCTTTAATCTTTTCTTTTTTCCCACCTTTTTTAAGGTCTAAAAATGTTCTCTTTAGAATAATTACTTAATTAAAACAAAAGTATTGGAACAATAAAGATATTAAACAAAAACTGCTGTGAAAAAACACAACAAAGAGCGTGAAGTTTATCACACTTATAAAATGATTCTTTTTTTGTATTTTTACTATTTAATTTATTTGATAATGAAAAATCATAATTGTAAAAACTGTCTGATTAAATCTGTTGCTGCAAAAAATCTGAATAAAGAGGAATTTGAGATATTGGAAAGTAATAGTGTACAAGTATCATTCAAAAAAGGTGAAATAATTTTTAAGCAAGGAGTTCTTTCTTCAAATGTAGCATATTTAATGAAAGGACTGGTTAAAATTCATCTCCATATTCATGTGAGAGAAAAAATATTAAGAATAGTTAAAGCCCCTGTATATTTAGGTATTTCAACAATATTTGGAGATAAAATAAATCCATTTTCGGCAACCGCTCTTGAAGACACAACCATTTGTTTTATAGACAGTAATTTATTCAAAGATTTTATTTATGGTAATGGGAAATTTGCTTATGAAATAATTGATGAACTTTGCAAAAATGAACTATACGATTATCAAAAACATGTAAGCTTATCGCAAAAACAAATTCCAGGATTAATTGCAGAAACACTCTTATGCTTATCCGATAAAATTTATGAAAACAATACATTTAACTTTCCCCTTACTAGAGGAGAGATAGGAGATTTAATTGGCACTTCACGCGAAAGTGTGAGCCGGGCTTTAACCGATCTTAGTAATGAGAAAATTATTGAAGTTAACGGTAACGAAGTTTCAATTTTAAACAAAGAAATATTAATTAAAATTAGCAAAAACGGTTAACATTTAAAAGATATTCGTTAATATAATTTTATGTATAGTAGCGTTTTGCGATTGCCTCTTGAGATCATTTAACTTATTATTCATCAACCTTTTTATAAATTCTTTTACCCCACTTTATTTTATCCCAAATTCTTTCGTGGAAATAATATCCAAACGATGTATAGATATTACTCACAATCGTATACCATAAAGCAACATTTATTTTATTGGTAAAAACATAAATTAATAAGAAGTCAAGAATAATTATTAATGTTCTGTAAGTAATCGTTTTTACAACAGTCCTGCGAATAGTTTCTTCTGCTTGATGTTTATTAGGAAGTAGTTTTTCTATCATAGATAGGTCTAGTTTTGCTTTTATACTTGATGTTATACCGATACGGTATCTGTAATAGTCCAATATGCCGATAAATCGGCAGTAAACATTGTACTGAAACAGCTACTCTATCGGCATTATACAAAATATTAATAGACTAATTTATAATAAGTAATGGTATTAACTTTTTTTTAGACGTACTTTTTTAAAAATAGTTTAACTTTATATGATAAAATAAAGATGGATAAAAAATCCGGTTACAGCACTAATGCATCGGCAACTATTTCGCTTACAGTTTTAATTTTTAACTGTTAGAATGTTTATTATTGTTTGTGGTATAAACATCAAATTCCGGTGGATTTTGAATTAGTTTTTTTACAGAACAAAGGTCAGCAGCGTTGATTACAGCATTTTTATATTTTTCAGGAAAATCAGGAGGTAAAAGAATTTCCAAGCCTATTTTTGAAATAGAATGTTTTACTGGGTCAACTTCAATGTGTTCGATAATCTTTATTTTGTCACTTGGCAAATTCCGTTGATCGCAGAATGATTTAACAAAGATGCTTGCGCAAGTTCCTAATGAAGCAAGGAACAATTCAAAAGGGGATGGTTCTTGTCCTTCTCCTCCTGCTTTAACAGGTTAATCAGTCTTTACAAGAAAACCATTAATGTTAGCATTTACTTTTTTATTTCCGGCAAAAAAATTCTATGTTCATTTTTAATATTTATACCAAACCGCTAACAAAATAGTGAAATGAATTTTGTTAGATTGGTTTGGTTAATGCCGACTGACTAACAGGAATAATTTATAAGTGAAGCGTCACGACTTAGAATTTGTAAAGTTTTGCAAAGCAAAACTAACAAAATTCTTAAAAAATCATGAAAATGGATATGGTAAAAAAAATCAGCAAAAACGGGTAAACACCATTTTTTTTTGATAATTTTTAGTTTACAATGTAAACCATATACAAAATAAACTATATTTGCACAAAATTTTATATGAAAAGAAAACTTCAAAATAAAATCGAACAACCTCTGGGAAGAATCCTCTCCCACATTGGCAAAAATTTCTTGCATATAATCAATACAAAGCTTGAACATCTTGATATTGAAAGGAATTATTACGCATTGATTCTTATTGAAAACGCTAAAGGCGGCATCACACAACAGGAGCTCGCCAAATTATTGAATACGGATAAAGTTAGTGTTGTCAGAATTGTTGACTATCTTTCAAATAAAGGTTATGTGAAAAGAGTAAAAAATGTTTCCGACAGGAGAAAATATTGCCTTGTTCTAACGAGTAAAGCAGAAAAAGAAATGAAGGTGATAAAAAAAACACTTGCTGAAGTTACGAAAATCGCATTTAAAGGACTTAATAAGTATCAAATAACGGAGTTTTATAATGCCATTGGAATTATCAGAAATAATTTTTTAATTTCATTAAACCATTTAATTATAATTCAGTCAAAGCAACGAAAAATCAAAAAATAAATATGACTTATATAAAATTTATTATCATTCCATTTTTTTTAATCGCCATTATTTCTTGTAAAAACGGCAACAAAGAACAGTCAAATAAAAAAGATATACCGCCTGTTAAGGTCGAAGTTCTTATTGCCAGCGAGAGTAATTTTCCGAGTTCCGTAGAAGTTAATGGAACTGTTCTTTCCGAGGAAATGGTTTCACTTTATCCGGAAATAAGCGGACGTATCATATTCTTAAATCTACCCGACGGTGGCTTTGTTGAACAAGGAACCGTTCTTGTAAAAATTAATGATGCCGACCTTCAGGCTCAATTGGAACAGCAGAAAGTTGCACTTAACCTTGCTGATAAAACAGAAAAGAGACTAAAGCAATTATTGTCTGTTAATGGCATTGATCAGGCAACGTATGATGCTGCACTGAATGAAGTGGATACTCGCGAAGCAAATATAAAAGTTCTCAATGCCCAAATAGATAAAACTGTAATAAAAGCCCCTTTCAGCGGAAAACTCGGGTTGCGACAGGTTAGTATAGGTGCTTATGTTACTACTCAAACATTGCTCGGTTCGTTGCAGACCGATAAAATAAAAATTGATTTTACAGTACCAGAAACTTATAAAAGTTTGGTAAATGTAGGAGATGTTGTTTCTATCCAAGCAGCAACATCAGAGGTGAAACTCGAAGCTACTATAAGCGCTATTGAGCCACAAATAAACACTTCAACAAGGAATATTAAAATAAGAGCCAAACTTAACAAAGGAAATATCAATCCGGGTGCTTTTGTAAAAGTAACGCTTGAGAAAAAGATTAAAGGTATTGTTATTCCAACAAATGCTGTTATTCCCGATGCACTATCCAATCAGGTTATTGTTGTGAAAAACGGAAAAGGTGTATTTATAAATGTCGAAACCGGAACCAGAAATGCCGACCTTGTTGAAATCACAAAAGGACTTACCGTTGGCGACAGCATTATAGTTAGCGGTGTACTATTTGTCCGTCCTAATGCAAATGTCAAAGTTTCAAAGGTGAAGAATGTGAAAAGTGAAAAGTTGAAAGTGAAAAATGGCTAAGTCAATATTAAAAGAAAAGAGTTATTTATTTGCTATACTTGTTTCAACAGTTAAAACAGCAAAAAAACGTTAAGTTAAAAGTAAAAAAAATGGAAAACGAAAAAATGGAATTTAAAATACTTCTAATAATGTATACTAAAAATAGAAAGAACACAATACCTTTATATTTTTCACTATTCACTTTTAACTTTACACTTATATAATGAATATTTCCGAATTATCAATAAGGCGACCGATATTAGCAACAGTGATGAATGTTTTTATCATTTTGCTTGGTGTGATAGGATACACATATCTTGGAGTTCGTGATTATCCCGCAATTGATCCGCCTATGATTACCGTAACTACTCTTTATACCGGGGCAAATTCTGATATTATCGAAAGCCAGATTACCGAACCTTTAGAAAAATCTATAAATGGAATTGCCGGTATCCGTACAATTTCATCAACAAGCGCTGTTGGAAAAAGTAGTATCAGCGTGGAGTTCAATATAAATTCTGATCTTGAAACTGCAGCAAATGATGTTCGCGACAAAGTTGGTCAGGCTTTAAGAAACCTGCCTTTGGATATTGACGCACCTCCCGTAGTAACAAAATCCGATGCCAACAGCGATTTTATTATTCTGCTTGCTGTGCAAAGTCCGAGCAAAGGATTGCTTGAACTAAGCGATTATACTGAAAATGTTTTATTGAAAAATTTTCAAACGATACCCGAAGTAAGTGCCGTAAATATTGTAGGACAAAAGCGCCCCGCTATGCGTTTATGGGTCGACCCCGATAAAATGAATGCATATAACATCGCCTTTAATGATATAACAAATGTATTAAATAAAGAAAATGTGGATATACCTTCGGGAAAGATTTATGGCAATAAAACTGAATTAACAATAAGAACATTGGGCAGATTAAGCACCGAACAGGATTTTAAGGATTTAATAATACGCGAAGATTCAAACGGAATAGTAAGGCTTAGTGATGTTGCAAAAGTTGAGTTAGGTCCCGAACAATACGAACAAATGTGGAGGCTTAATGGTGTTAGTGCTGTGGGTTTAGCAATAGTTCCGCAACCCGGAGCAAACTATATGAATATTTCGAATGAGTTTACAAAACGATTAGAACAAATTAAAAAAACACAAAAAGGAGATATAAGTTTTACAACATTAATAGATAATACAGTAAGTGTACGCCATTCATTAAAGGAGGTTGGCGAAACATTATTAATAGCCATTTGTTTGGTGATATTAGTTATATTTTTCTTTTTTAGAAACTGGCTTATTGCAATCCGCCCGCTCATTGATATTCCTATATCACTTATTTTTACTTTTTTTATCATGTATATTGCCGGATTTTCTGTAAACATCCTTACATTATTAGCAATTATACTTGCAACCGGTTTGGTAGTAGATGATGGAATTGTTGTTACCGAAAATATTTTCAGGAAAATTGAAAGAGGAGTTCCAATTCGCAAAGCGGCTATTGATGGTAGTAAAGAAATTTTCTTTGTTGTTATTGCTACTTCAATTACTCTGGCTATCGTATTTTTGCCTGTGTTGTTTCTTCAGGGTTTTGTAGGAAGTTTATTCAGGGAATTTGGTGTTGTGCTTGCCTGTGCGGTACTAATATCTGCTTTTGTTTCGCTTACTATAACACCTGTTTTAAATATCTATCTGAACAGAAAAAGTGCACAGCACGGAAGTTTCTACAATAAAACCGAACCATTTTTCAGTGGAATGGAAAGCGGTTACAAAAAATTAGTTGAGCGTTTCGTCAAAAAGCGGTGGCTCGCATGGGTAATTGTTGGAGTTTGTCTTGTTATTGTTTTTATTATCGGAAAAAATCTACAGAGCGAACTTGCACCACTTGAAGACAAGGGAAGTATTCGCCTCACGATAACAGGGCAGGAAGGAGCCAGCTTTCCATATATGGCAGATGTCGGCAATAAGATTGGTGATTTTTTAATTGATTCCATTCCTGAAAAAGCATTTTCTTTTATTTCAGTTCCCGGATATAGCAGTAACGGTGTAAATAGTGCCAACGGAAGAATAGGATTGGTACCGGCTTCCGAAAGAAAAAGAAGCCAAAGTACTATTGTAAAAGACTTGAATAAAAAATTTGCTCGCTTCAACAATGTCCGTATATTCCCCATTGAAGAACAAACAATTGCAGTAGGATTAAGTTCCAAAGGCGCTTTGCCTGTGCAATTTGTTGTACAGAATTTGGACTTTAATAAACTAAAAACTGTCATCCCCAAATTTATGGATGAAGTAAAAAATGATAAGACATTTCAAAATGCAGATGTAAACCTGAAATTCAATAAACCTGAAGTTGATATTACTATTGACAGGATAAAAGCCCGCGAATTTGGACTTACTGTTACCGATATTGCTGATGTTTTACAGGGAGCATTCAGCAACGGACGTCTTGCTTATTTTATTATGAATGGCATGCAATACCAAGTAATATGTCAGGTTGCGTTAAACGACAGGCAAAAACCAGTTGATATTTCAAACCTGTATGTTCGCGACAATAAAGGGAATAATATTCCATTAACTGCTGTAACAAATATAATAACAAACGCAAACCCACCGGCGTTGTATCATTTCAATCGTTATAAGGCAGCCACTATTTCTGCTTCTTTAGCTGAGGGTAAAAAAATTGGTGATGGTGTTAAAGCTATGCAGGCAATTGCCGGTAAATTATTAGATGAAAGTTTTCAAACATCTTTAAGCGGTCCTTCACGCGATTATGCCGAGAGTTCTTCCAATATTGCTTTTGCATTTATGCTTGCTTTAGTATTTATTTTCCTTGTGCTTGCTGCACAATTCGAAAGTTTCAGAGACCCACTTATTATCATGCTTACAGTTCCTTTAGCAATTGCAGGCGCTTTTTTAAGTCTTTGGATTTTCGGACAAACGCTGAATATCTTTTCTGAAATCGGAATGATTATGCTTATCGGATTGGTAACAAAAAACGGAATATTAATTGTAGAGTTTGCTAACAAAAAAAGAGAACAGGGATTACCATTAAATCAGGCAATAGTGGAAGCAGCAACACAGAGGTTAAGACCGATATTAATGACCAGTTTGGCAACTTCGCTTGGTGCTTTACCAATTGCATTAAGCCTTGGTGCAGCTGCTACCAGTCGCATTCCGCTGGGTATAGTTGTTGTTGGAGGTATTCTGTTTTCATTAGTGCTTACATTGTTTGTAATACCTGCTGTATATACTTTTATTTCAGGTAAACATGATTCACAAAAAGAAGATTCAGTGGTTCTTAATAATCAAAATAAATGAAAAACGAATAAATTAATTTGAAAATGAAATGTACCAATAACTTTACAAACTTTTAACTGAATTATAAACAGATGAAAAAACTTTTTGCTTTTTGCTTTTTGACTTTCAACTTTATAACTTTACAAACTTTTAACTGTGTTGCCCAACAAGTTCTTACTTTAAAAAATGCTATTGATACCGCACTTAATAACAACTTTGATATTCAGATTGCAAAAAACAATGCTGAAATGTCAAAGATAAATAACACTTATGGAGTTGCCGGTGGTTTGCCTGCAATTAATGCTAACGCGGGCGACAATGGTTCATTAAGCAATATAAATCAGAAATTAAACAGCGGAACGGAAACGAATTTAACTGGTGTAAATGGAAATTCAGTGAACGCAGGAATTACAGCAAGTATGACTTTATTCAATGGATTTAAGATTATAGCAACTAAAGAAAGATTAAACTGTCTGCAACAGCAAAGTGAAATTTTGCTGAATCAGCAAATTCAAAATACCATTGCGGCAGTGATGGTAAAATACTACGATATTATAAGGCAGGAAAGTTATCTGAAAATTATTCAGAATTCTCTTGACGTTTCCAATAAAAAAATGGACATTATTAACGAGAAAGATAAAGTAGGGATGGCAAGTGCCGTTGTTCTATTACAGGCGCAAACGGATGTTAACACTGCCGAACAGAATTTAAAATTACAGGCACTTACAATAGAACAGGATAAAGCTGATTTGCTGTTATTAATGAGTGTTAAAAAAAATATTCCCATTTCCATTGTTGATAGTATTGTTGTTGATACTTCGCTTCAACTTGATTCAATCATCGGTTACCTGAATCAAAATCCACAATTCCTTTCTGCCGAGCAACAAATAAAAATTAATGAACAGGTGGTAAAAGAAATTTCATCGCAACGCTACCCATCCATTAAAATAAACACGGCTTATGGTTTTGCACAAGCAAACAACAGCGCAGGCACATTATTAATGAATCAGAATTACGGACCTTCAGCCGGTGTAACGTTGCAAATACCTATTTTTAATGGCAATATCTACAAAACGCAAAAAGAAGTTGCGGAATTAAATGTAAACAATTCAAAACTGCAAAAAGAAAGTTTGCTCTACACGCTTTCAACTGATGCAGATAAAACTTTCCGGTCGTATTTCACCACCATGCAACAAATAAACTCGCAGAAAATAAACTATGAACTGACAAAAAAATTAGTTGAAGTGGTAATGAAGAATTTCCAGTTGAACCAAACCACTATATTAGAAGTAAAAACAGCCCAAACAAGCTTTGAAGACGCTGCTTACCTGCTGGTAAACCTACAGTATGCTGCAAAGATTGCTGAAATAGAACTTAAGCAATTGGTATATAAATTGGGATATTAATTACTGTTCACTGATTACTGTTTTACGTTTTTGGTTTGTAAACATGAAACTCTAAACCTCAAACTTGAAACTTCTCACTTCTTAAAAGTCCCTCTCCTTTGGAGAGGGATTTAGGGTGAGGTCTAATAACTTCCCGACCACGTGGCATCAATTCCAGACCTCGTGGCATCGCATGCAG
>JAVHRE010000023.1:0-1867 GCA_036171495.1 Bacteroidales bacterium | reverse complement strand
CTCGTGGCATCAATAATTGGACTCGTGGCATCAATAATTATAAATATAGAAAAAATATTTACCTTTGCCGGAGTATAATAAGGAATGAAATGAAAATTAATCAATAAATAAAAATTATGAAAAAACTTTTTGCTTTTTGCTTTCTGACTTTCTACTTTATAACTTTACAAACTTTAAACTGTGTTGCACAGCAACAAAATCAAGCATCTAAACATGTAACCAGCGAAGATTCGGCTGCTTTTAATGCATTGGTGATGTATCCGGATACTATCCGCCTTTATATTTTTAAAGCATGCGAATACCCAGCGGCTATAGTTAACATAGCAAGCTTACAGAAAAATTCGAGCAGCGGTTTCACCGACGCTATAAGCAATTATTCTAAAGATGAACAGGAAGATTTTTGGAATCTGAGCAGGTATCCCGATTTGATTTCTAATTTATCTCAGGGAGGTAAAAAGTCCAAAGAAGAGATTGATAAAATTCTAAGTAGTTATCCCGAAGAAATTCATGAAACCGCTTTTAAGTATGGACGTAAATATTATGAGACACTTAAAAAAATTGACGACCTTCAGTCGCAAACGAATACACAATTTGCACAAGTCCTTTCAGATTATCCGCCGGCAACACAGGAAGCTTTGAAAGTACTTACGCAATACCCTGAAATAATAAGCCTGTTAAATGACCATCTTAGTCTTACCGTTAGGATAGGCGACCATTTCCGCCGCGACCCCAAAGGAGTAATACACAGAATGGACTCTTTAAACCTTGTTGAAGTAAGGCAGAATGCTGAAGATGCTGCCGCCTGGAAACAAAATATTGAACAAAACCCTGATGAAGCTAATGATTTAAAAAGTGCAGCTAAAGATTACGCAAATGAAAACGGATATACACAAGAGGAAATAAATATTGTTCCAAGTCAGGAGTATATAACAAGCTACACCTGTAGCCCTTATTCATATTGGTTTGGATATCCTACTTGGTATCCTTATAGTTATTGGTATCCTTATCCTTACTGGTTCGATTGCGGATTTTATTATGGTCCAAATGGAAATATGGTGCTTATTGGTTATCCTTCATACTCCTTTACCAACTGGTACTTTTACTATCCCGAGCATTTGCATCATTACCCTCACTTGGGCAATACATATATAAATCATTATTACGGACATAACGGGCATAATTACGGGCACCGTAGGGACGATGGTAACTCCGTAATTGTTCATAACTGGGTTAGAAATAACAAAAATTATTTACCTAAAGATTTTCTCACTAATAATTCAAAAAGAGCCGATGTTATAAAACAAGTAGGTCAATTAAACGAAGATGTAATAAAAGACCAGAATGGTAAAAATGTCTCATCGGCTGTAAAAGACCAATATTTTCAGAAAAACTCAATTAAATATCCCGGACTAAATAATACTCCTCAACCAAAGACAGTGGTTGAAGATAAGCAGCAATATGTACCGGAAGTTATACAACAACCCACAAAACAACCGCCTGTAAAAATTTCTAACTCGGTTCAAAAACCGGTTATTAGTCCAAAGCAAAATACAACCCGACCTGCTAACAATTTCAATAATATGAATAATGCTCAGGAATATCACAAGCAAGTTTGGGAGCAAACTCAACCCACTGTGCGACCACAAAACCAACCAACTCCCCGTTATCAACAACAAGAACCTGTAAAGCAGGAACAGGTAAAACAGACACCAGTGAGGCAGGAACCTGTGAAGCATGCACCAGTAAAGCAGACACCAGTGAACACGACAAATCCTGTCAAAAAGAAGTAGGGGTAAAAAACTTCAACTTTATTAGTTGAAAGCTTATACCATTACTTGTTATAAATTAGTCTATTAATATTTGGTAT
>JAVHRE010000022.1:0-1385 GCA_036171495.1 Bacteroidales bacterium | reverse complement strand
ATCTGTGGCATATATTTGTTCTTTAACATTTTAAACTGGCTGTGTAGTTACATAATTACAAACCTATATTAATTTTAACAAAAAATCAAACAATTTTTATTGTAACCTTAATCGGCTAACCAAACCACAACACAATCATCTGTTTTAACACAATGTAATTCAAAACATTTAACTTTATTTGAATAATTAATTTCGGCTCTTATTATGTTGTCGGTTAAATTAAATTTTTTAATAATTATTTGACTTGGAAAATCGAGATATTTATCTGATAATTTATAAATTGATTCTTTTGCACACCAAATAACATAAAGCATTTCAGTTTTTCTTTCAGATAAATCAAGATATTTTTTTTCTGTTTCGTTTAAAAACTTATGTGCTATTTTATGAATCCTCGGAGTAATTTCTTCAACATCAATTCCAACTTTTTTGTTTTTACTTACAATAACTGAAACGTAATTAGCCGAATGTGATATGCTTATGTTCTCTTTTCTATTTGTTAATACTGGTTTTTTTAAGTCGTTGTAAGTATATGTAATGGATTTATTAAATATACTTTCGAGAATATAATGAGTGGTTAACCATTCATTTTTTCGTTTTGTGCTTTTAAAATTTGGGTTACTAATTTTTGAAGAAATTATTTTTAATTCACTTTTATTTGTAATAATTGGACAAAATGCCACAATATATTCGTTATTTCTATGAAGAATTTCAACATTTTGCATGGTAATTATTTCCAACGCAAAGTTTCAATTAAATGCGTAATATCTTGTTCAATAAAACCAATAACCGGTGCAAGACTATCTTTGTTTGGTTTAACCTCGAAGTATAATGCGCCTCTAACAAAGTGTTTAACACTATCGGTTACATAAAATTGAATGCTGGAAGCTGCATTTCCTTTAATTTCATATAATGTTCCAAATACTTTATTAACAGAATCTGAATAAACTGTTTCGTTAATAGCATCGGCTTTAATATCGTGCTTATAAACTAAGGTTCTGCATTCTTCAAATAATGGATTAATGTTTCCCGAAACATCTTTATAGCTTAAATGGATTTTGGCTTTAAAAGCCGGATAAGAAAGATTTAACCAACAAGGTTCGGCATTGGTTTGGTCGCTTTTATTTGCAGTAAAATAAATTGGATATTCGAATAAATATGGGCAATCTTGATTGTAAACCTGATATTTTTTTTCGGGAAAATCTATTCTAAAGTATCCGGCAGGTTTGGGTATATAGTCGTGATTGCAAGATATAAATAAAGAAAATAAAACAAGATATTTAATATAGCGACTTAACATATTGATAAAATCTAAAATTGTTTATTGATTATTTAGTTATTAACTGATGTTACGCAAAATTAACAATTGACTGTTGATTAAAAAATAA
>JAVHRE010000021.1:4560-7080 GCA_036171495.1 Bacteroidales bacterium | reverse complement strand
CTCCAAAGGAGAGGGAGTTCAGAAAGGTAAAACTCAATTTATTCCCGTTTGTAGTATAATAGCAAATAAAACTAAAAAATATTATTGCTATTATCTATTTTTATTTTTAGATTTGTATTATAAGTTTATAAAAAGATGATTCAAAGAATTCAAACTTTATTTCTGTTGTTTGCTGCTGCATTTCAATTATCTATGCTTTTTTTTCCAATAGTTGTTTATTCTTTAAAAAGCAATGAAATGTTAATTTTATCGGCTTCGGGATTTAAAACAGATGTTATTTTAAACGATAAACTTTTTTCAACTACAATAAACTCTATTTTTATTTGCGTTATTGCATTTTTAATATTTGCAAATATTTTTTTATTTAAAAATCGTTCGCTTCAAATGAAAATTTGTATCTTTAACTCAGTATTATTAATTGTATTTCAACTATTTATATTTTGGTTTGCATGGGATGCAGGGCAAAATCTTGAAGCTACAACAAATTATAGGCTAACAATAGTTTTTCCTGTTGTTTCGGCAATTTTAACAATATTAGCTTATCGTTCAATAAACAATGACGAGAAATTAATTCGCTCTATAGATAGAATTAGATAAATATTTAATTAACATGAATATAAATTTAAAGAAAAATTGGAAGTTAAGAATTACAGCAATATTCTTTTTATCTTCTTTTATTGTACTTTCAATTTTTTCAGATTTTTTTCTCAATTTTGCAGTTCATAATACTGTAATATGGTATTTTATACAAACTTATCGTTGGGTTTTTATTTTTGTATCACTATCAGTTTTATTGTATTTTCTTTTAAAAAATCCATATAGAACATTTCAAAAACTTAAAGAAGACCTTGCTGTTAGTCGCACAAACTACCGGCTTGTAGTTGATAATTTAAAAGACGACTATTTCTTTTATCGGCACGAGAAAGATACACCTTTCAAATATTTAAGCTCTTCGTTAACAAATGTTCTTGGCTATTCAAAAGTTGATTTTATTGAATCGTATAAAAAAATTGGAGCGTCTAAATTATATGACAATTGCTTTGAACGCCACAAGCAATTGTCATTCAATGACATGAAGCAACCACCTTTTGAAATTGAAGTAAGAAATGTAAATGGTTCAATAAGCTACCTCGAAATTAAAGAAATTCCAGTAAACAACGTAAAAGGCGAACTTATTGCAATTGAAGGCATTGCACGTAATATTACAAGATACAAAATTGCCGAAAACGAATTAATAGAAAGAGAAAACAAATACCACACATTATTTGAAAACTCTAACGACGCTTATCTCATTATGAAAGATGATAAATTTATTGATTGCAATAGTAAATCAACCGAAATTTTTAAATGTAATCTCGAAGACCTTATAATGCACACTCCTTATTATTATCGTTTTTCACCAAATATACAACCCAATGGATTATCATCGTTAGAATTAGCCCGTAAAAAAATTGATTTAGCTTTAGCTAATGAGCCACAATTTTTTGAATGGCAACATTTAAGAAATGGCGAAGAACCATTCGATGCCGAAGTTACTCTTAATAAATTTATTTTCAATAATGAAGATTACGTACTTGCCATTATTCGCGATATTACTGAAAGAAAATTTATAGAAAAGCAAATTATTGAAAAAGAAAAAAACTACCATCTTATTTTCGATAATAGTCCTTTTGGAATTTTCTACTTTACAAAAGATGGTATAATAACCGATTGTAACGAAAAATATGAACAAATCTTACAATTAAAAAGAACTGAAATTATTGGTTACGATTTGTTAAAAACAGAGTACAATAAAAAATTTATTGAATCCATTAAAATTTGTTTGTCCGGACAAAAACTTGCTTACACGGGGAATTATTCGACAAATAAAAATCTATCGTTAAACTTACACGCAATTTTAACACCTGTTTATGATACAGATAACACACTTACAGGCGGATTCAGCATAATTCACGAACTTTCCCAAAGTGCATTTTTAATTGAAAAAAGTAAAGTTGATATAGTTAATTTTCAAGAAATTCTCGAAAATGCACGTCAAATTTTATACAAATTAAACACTAAAACAGGCAATTACGAATATCTTAGTTCAGCCATATTAAATATTTTAGGATTTACTCCCGAAGAATTTTATGCAATGAACGCTTCCGAAATAAAGGCATTATTACACCCCGATGATATTGATAAAGCCGATAATATTGTTGCTAAAATGATAAAAGCAGTACCACAAACTCAATCAGAATTTACAATTGAATATAGAATAAAGCATAAAAACGGTGAATATCGGTGGGTTAGCGACAAATACAAAATAATTTTTGACGAACAAGGTAACAGTTCATATATCATAGGCAACGTAATGGATATTACACAATTGAAAGAAGCTAAAGAATCACTTAACACCTATCTAAAGGAATCGAACAAAAATTAATTTTAAATTTTTTATTATCAAATATTTTATTATTTTTATAAAATTTTATTTATTGTAACACGATAAACAAAGTTGAAAGTTGAAAGTTGAAAGTT
>JAVHRE010000021.1:0-4460 GCA_036171495.1 Bacteroidales bacterium | reverse complement strand
AAAGTTGAAAGTTGAAAGTTGAAAGTTAAAAATAGAAATAAATAGTATTCAATGGTCATTCAATTGTTTGACAAAGTATGACAACTGTATAACAATAAACGATGAACGATGAACAATAATAAAACTGATTACGATTCAAGTGCCGAATTTCTTATAACACTGCAAAAGGAAATTGCTAACGAATTAAGCGTAACATTAAGTCTTCACCAGGCAGTTCATATTTTACTTGAAAACTTATTACGAATAAATAATTTTTTCGGTGGAGCAGTTTTTATTCTCTCACAAAAAAACGAACTCGTTTTTGAATATCAAGTCGGGTTACCTGAATCTTTTAAAAATTTAACACAAACATATTCATCAAATTCAGCCGAAGTTGAACTTGCTCTAAAAGAGAAATTATGCATTATAACAAAATCAAATAACAAAGATGAATTTTTAATATTCGATAATGTTAAACAAGCTAAATCATTTATAGCATCTCCGGTAAAATTAAACCGCGAAATTGTAGCTTTATTAATATTAATTTCTGATAAATCCGAAATTCCAAACGGACTTATTATTGAAACAGTTGAATCGGTTACCGCAAAAATTGGTGGAGTTATTGGCAGATTAGATGTTGAAAATCTTTTACGTGAACACCAAAACAATTTGCAGAGTTTGTTTTTAGGAATAAACGATATGCTATTTATTATAAATAGCGAAGGCAGAATAATTCATTATAACCCAGTTTCTTGCGAAAAATTAGGGTATTCTGATGATGAACTTGGCAACATGTTTTTAAACCAATTACATCCGAACGAATTATCGTTCGACATCAAAAACACTTTAGAAAAAGCGTTGAAAGAAAAAGCGTTACTCTCACTTTTTCCATATATCACTTCAAATGGTGAAATTATTCCTGCCGAAACAAAGTTCTCGCATGGAAAATGGGACAATAAAGAAATGCTGTTTTTAGTTGGACGCGATTTACGTGAGCGAAAATCGGCTCAGGAAGAAATTATTCTTGCCCGAAAACGAGCCGAAGAAGCCAATAAAGCTAAATCTGTGTTTTTGGCAAATATGAGCCATGCTTTTAGAATTCCGATGAATTCCATTATTGGAATGTCGGAACTGTTATTTAAAACTGACCTTACTAAAAAACAATTTAACTTTTTAAATGTTATAATAAAGTCAGCCGAAAATTTAATGGTTATTGTTAACGATTTACTTGATATATCTAAAATAGAATCAGGCGAAATTACTTTAATCAATAAAACTTTTAGCTTAAAAGATGTTATTTCTTCGGTAATTAATAATCAATTTTATAATGTTAGAAATAAAGGTATTGAATTACTATCCGATTATATTGTATATGGCGAAGATTATTTTATTAAAGGCGATGCCACAAGATTAAACCAAACACTGCTAAATTTAGTCGAAAACGCTATTAAATTTACAGATAAAGGGAAAGTTGAAATTAAAATTACCAAACAAGCCGATTGCGATAATAATTGTTCTTTTAAATTTGAAGTTTCTGACACCGGCTCAGGAATTGCATCCGAAAGAATGACAGAAATATACAATAGCTTTAATAACAACCGTCCTATTACCACCGACACCAATGGAAGCTCTGGTTTAGGTTTAGTAATTTCCAATAAATTAATTGAGTTGATGGGTGGAAAACTTGAGATAAAAAGCGAACCAAACAAAGGCTCAACATTTTCATTTAACTTAAAATTCACAATTGGCAGCGAAAGCGACCTCATAGATAATTCTATTATCAACGATTCAATACCAACACATTCAATAGATAATATTCACATTTTACTTGCCGAGGACCAAGTTTTTAACCAGTTGGTAGTTCAATCAATGGTTGAAAATTGGGGATTTAAAATAGATATTGTAGAAAACGGCAAAGAAGCAATCGAAAAAATGAACAATACAAGATATGATATTGTGCTAATGGATATTCAAATGCCTGTTATGGGCGGCATTGAAGCCACACAACGCATTCGTAAAGAACTTAAAAAACCTTTAAACGAAACTCCTATTATTGCTATAACTGCAAACGCTTACAGCCAAGACCACAAAAAATATATTGAAATTGGAATGAATGATACTATTTCTAAACCATTCAAATCGCAAGTTTTATTTCACAAAATAGCAAATTTGCTTGGTATGTCTAATGCAAACTTTTTACACTATAACGAAAAACTTTCTGATATTGATATTGTAACTATTTCACGTAACGAGAATCTTTTCGACTTATCAGTATTAAAAGGCATTTCTAAAGGTAAACAACAAACTATTGATAATATGCTAAATGTATTTATCGAAAAAGTTACTGAAGAAATGCATCAATTAAAAACAGCTACCGAACAACAAAATTGGCAACAAATTACAACAATAGCACATAAAATGAAACCGGCACTTGCTTATTTAGGAATGAAACTTCTTGAATCGAAAATAAATGAAATTCAACTTATTGCACGCGATGCAAGAGAAATAGAAAAAATTCCTCATATAGTACAGCAATCGGAACAATTATTAAATAAAATTATTTCTCTTTTAAAAAATGAAATTGCAGATAACAGTAAAGTGTAAATTAATAAAATGGCGTTAATAATTGAATTAAAAGGAATTAAACCAAAATTTGGCGAAAATTGTTTTCTTGCAAAAAATTCTACAATTATTGGAGATGTTATTATGGGAAACGATTGCAGTGTTTGGTTTAATGCTGTTATTAGAGGTGATGTAAATTATATCAGAATAGGCAATAAAGTTAATGTGCAGGATGGTGTAATTATTCATGTAACATATCAAAAAGCACCAACAATAATTGGAAATAATGTTTCAATTGCACATAATGCAATTGTTCATGGTTGCACTATTCACGATAATGTGTTAATCGGAATGGGTGCAATTATTATGGACGGTGTTATAATAAATAGCAACACAATTATTGCAGCAGGAGCAATTGTTACCGAAAATACTATTGTTGAATCAAACTCCGTTTATGCTGGTATTCCTGCCAAGAAAATAAAAACAATAAACACCAAATTAATAATCGAACAAATAGAAAGAATAGCTAACAATTATGTAATGTATGCCAGTTGGTATAAATAGAGTCTGTCTGTAATATCATAATAATAGTAAAAAGTCCCAAATTCCAAGAAAAAAAGAAAAAACATAACAAACAACTAATAGACAATGGTTAATAGTATTTTTTTTGAGATTTGGGGCTTGGGGCTTTCATTTTTGAAAATCTTTGACTTTATGGACAAGAACTAAATAATAAGAGTTTGTCCATAATGTTAGTCTGAGGTTCTCGAAGACTGGCATGAAATTATATAAAGTCATATTTCGAGAGCCTCAATATGTCGAAAAAAAATGAAATTCAATTAGAATCTGCTTTCTAAAACTTTCCAGTCTATAATTTTCCAGAAAGCTTCAATGTAATCGGGACGACGATTTTGATAATCCAAATAATAAGCATGTTCCCAAACATCGCAAGTAAGTATTGGTTTTAATCCATCGCGAATAGGGTTGCCAGCATTTGAAGTTTGAATAATATTAAGTTTCCCATCAGATTTTAACACTAACCAAGCCCAACCAGAACCAAATAATGTTGCTGCTGCTTTAGAAAACTGAACTTTAAATTCGGCAAAAGAACCAAAATTTGAAGAAATAGATGAAGCAAGTTTACCGTTAGGTTCGCCACCGCCATTGGCACTAAACGCATCAAAATAAAAGCTGTGGTTCCAAACTTGGGCAGCATTATTAAAAATACCCCCATCTGCTTCTTTAATAATAGTTTCTAAGCTATCATTTTCAAATTTAGTCCCTTTAATCAGGTTATTCAAATTATTAACATAAGCTTGATGATGCTTACCATAATGAAACTCTAAAGTTTGCTTGCTAATTACTGGTGATAAAGCATTTAAGTCGAATTTTAATGCTGGAAGTTGATGTATCATATATTTATAATTTTAAATAATTTATTGTGTAAAGTTAAACATTTTAAAGTTCAATGTTCAAAAAAGTTCATTGTTCTTTGTTCATTGTTTGAAGAAAAAATGTTTCGCTAAACTTGCCCTGAGCTTGCCGAAGGGCTCAACATGACAAAAAGAATTTGTTTATTGTTTATTTTCAATATATTAATCGGGTGAGTAATTACCTTTATTTAGAGTCTGTCCGTAATATCGGCATAATAATAAAAAGTCTCAAATTCCAAGCCTCAAATCTCAAATTCCAAGAAAAAAACAACAAATCACAAATGACTAATATACAATGACTAATGGCATTTTTTTTTCTTGTGACTTTGGGCTTAAGATTTGAATCTTGGGGCTTTAATTTTTTAAAAACACTGATATTAAAGACAGACACTATTTAGTGTTTGTCCATAATATCAATATTTTTAATTTATTAGGGTATAGAGGTATAGGGTATAAGGAAAGAAGGAATGACAGCTAAAGCATTAT
>JAVHRE010000020.1:1745-7085 GCA_036171495.1 Bacteroidales bacterium | reverse complement strand
ACAAATACTGCATTGGCATTGCCTTGTGCATCAAGATAAAGTGTATCAGTAAATGTTGCAGCTGCATTCATAAGATATGTATGTGGTGTTAGAACTAAGTCGTTTCCAAACTGTGCGGGATACAATAATTCAATGTCGTAAGGGATAGTATTAATATTATTATATGCAACTAATAAATCAGCTGCACATGCAGCAGTTGAACCATCAGGAACAGGATGAATAGAACCAGTTACATTTAAAGGTTCAAAACCAGTTGTTAAACCATTATTCGTTCCAACATCACCTGTAACATATGTTACACCAGAATTATAAACTGCTCCATTTGTAGAAAATATTGCATAACATGCAGCGGAACCAAGTGGAGGAGCTGTAGGTCCAGTAAGAACGGGACTTCCGCAACCAATAGGTGTATATGCTAAAACTCCATCAACTGTAATTGCTCCGGCAGTAGAGAGTGCTCTTCCTTCAAGCGTGTCGCCTGTACTCATTATAATTGCAGAATTATTTGCTATAACTGTTCCTCTCATTGTAGTTCCTGAAGCCATGCTAACCAAACCTTCTACTTTCCAGAATACATTACATGCCAATGCTCCATTAATTAATTTGATTTTAGAAGATGCGTTTGCAGAAAATGAACCTTGTATCTGAAAAATAAATACTGAATTAGAATTTCCCTGTGCATCTAAAATAAGGTCCAAATTAAGTGTTGTTGCACCTGAAATGGAGTATACACCTGCTATAAGATTTGTTCCATTTCCAAGCAAAGGTGCAGGGAAAAAAGTTGGAACTGTACTATTTAATTGATTATAGGCAATGAGTAAATCTGAAGCACATTGTGCGCTTACGCCATCGCCATCGTGCATAACACCATTTACATTTCCAAAACCGGTACTGGAACCATTGTTCGTGCCTACATTTCCTGTAAGATGCGAAATGCCTGTGTTACTTACAGACCCATCAGTAGAAAAAAGAACAAAATTTATAGAAGTTCCCAAATTAGGAGCCTGTCCAAAATTCACATTTGGCATTAAAAACAATATAACTGCTGTTAATGCATAGAGTAATTTTGTTTTCATTTTATTTTTTTTAAAATTGTTAAATACAAAGTTGAATGCTTTAATTGGGAGAAGTGTTACATAATTTTTTAAATTAATTACATAATTCACATATTTGATTTCTTAAGATTTTTATTTTTTTAATTCCATTTGTCCATTTTTAGTAAGATCGATATGAAAAGATTCTTTAAATGGATAAGACGATTCCAAAATTGCATTAAGAGTTAATGTATAATTGTATTTATCTTTATTTATAATTACATCAAAAACTGTTTTTCCTATGTTTTTTAGACTAATATCAATAGGAAGATTGATAAAAGTCGATCCATTTGGTTTAATGTTGATAGGTTCTTTTATACTCCCTTTGAGATTCCCTTGTTTTAAAATACTTATTGAATAACTGATATCTTTTATTGATAAGGTAACATCACTAAAATTAATTACTTTGATTTTAGCATTTGCAAGAATAGATTTAAAGCGAACCTTATTATATTTTATATCGACAATACTTATTTCAGGTGGCTGTGGTATTTTTATTTTCGCTGATTTATTTATTGGGATTTCAACTTTACCGAAAACCGTAGAATATTGAAGAGAAATATTTATGGAATAACTGGCACTGTCTCCTTTTTTTCTTTCAACACTTAAATCTTTTAAAATGGTTTTATATGGAATCTTTAATGAAAAATCAATCGTATCCATTCCATATTTATGTAGCACTAATCCAATAAATTTTTGATTTTTTAAATACTCTTTTTCGAACAACGAAACTTTGTATTTTATTGAATCAATTTCGATCTTAAGAAATGATTTATTCTTTACTGCAAGTTTAGATCTTATATAAGTAGTATCGTTTTTTACTTTAATGTATATCTCGCCTATTTGTTCCACATTAGGAATAAAATGTGCTACTATCTTTTTACGAAAAATAAAAATAACTGTACCTGCAATAATTAATATAACAAATAAAATAAGGATAATATTTCTAATTCTATTTTTCATTTGCTTTCTCGTTTTTCTTTAATTCTTTCTTAAAATATCTTCTCAATAAAAAATTATGTTGAAGGGCTTCAAGGTCATTATCTAATTTTTCTGAACTAGTTTTCAAATTACTGATAGTTGTTTTTAAATTAACACCTGCCTGCTCATCATATAATAAAACACCAACGGGGCTTTTTGTATTATCACTTGCCTTTTTCAGACTATTAACAAAAACAGCTGCTGTATCTGAAATGTTTTGTAATTTAAAGACAGAATATTTTAATGAATTAAACACAAACGTATCTGTTGTTAATTCATTTACCAAAGTTCCTTTTTTATTCATATTCGCACTAAATTTTTCGAGTGATGCAAGAAGTTTTTGTGCATTTGCCGAGGCTTTTTGAAGTGAATTTGTTGTAGCATAAATACTATAATAAAGAGAATCGTTATTCATAAGTTTGCCTATTGTTCCCTCTCCATTAACCAGCTTTTTTGTTAAAGCCAAAACATTCAGATTATTTTGTTGGAATGTTGCCATTATATCTTCTGTAGACAACCATGTTTCATTAAAAAGTGTATCACCATCAACAATCTCTGGGGCTAACGAAGTTCCACCATAAATTACAAGGATTTTGTTGCCAATTAAACCATCCGTACTAATTTTAACTTTGGCATCTTTGCGTATATATTGTTTAGAAGCAATATTAATATGCATAATAACTTTTACTTGCGACTTTCCATAGAATTCAATTTTTTTTACTGTCCCTATTTTTACTCCAGAAAACCAAATATTATTTCCTGAATGCAAACCATTAACATCACCGAAAACAGTTGAAATAGACATTTTTTTTGTAAATGTAGAATGCAAATTTCCTACTATCATTACGCCACCTATCAGAAAAAATAATCCGATGATAATAAAAACACCGACAATTATTGGGCGTTTATTTACTTGTTCATTCATGATTTATTGTATAAAATTATAATTGAAAAAACTTTTTATCTCTTTGTTATCCGATTCAAATACTTCTTTAAATTGCCCAACTTTTACAAATTTCCCATCCAGAAGCATCGCTACTCTGTTACTTGTTTCTTTGGCACAGGTAAGGTCATGGGTAATAATTATGGAAGTGGTATTGTATTTTTTCTGAACATCATTTATTAATTTATTTATTTCTGCTGAGGTAATAGGATCTAATCCTGAAGTAGGTTCATCATATAACATAATTTCGGGTTTTAAAATTAATGTACGTGCAATTCCGATTCTTTTTCTTTGACCACCTGAAAGATCGGATGGCATTTCATTAATCTTATCTATTAATCCAACAGCATCTAATACTTCTTCAACAGTTTTATCTATTTCTTGTTTGCTAAGATTCTTCACGTTCATTGTTAATGGAAATTCAAGATTTTTACGAACATTCATACTATCATACAAAGCACTACTCTGGAATGAAAATCCAATTCTTAAACGTAAATTATCTAAGTCTTTACCAATTAATTTATCTACTTGTTTTCCAAACACCTTTACAATGCCTTCATCTGGAGACAATAAGCCAATAATAATTTTTATCAGTACAGATTTTCCAGCACCTGAACGTCCAAGTACAACCATATTCTCTCCTTTAAATACATCAAGATTAATATCTTTTAAAATATCCAGTTCGCCAAACGATTTATACAATCCTTTGATAGAAATTACCGGTTCTTGATTCAATATAGTTTCCTGCTTTTCCATTATATTAATAATACCTAATCCAATTAGCCATTTGTACAATTACAACTTCTTCGATAAAAACAAGAAACATTGCCAGAACTACTGCTTGATTGGCTGCTCTTCCAACTCCTCTTGTTCCCTTAACTGCATTATAACCTTTATAACATCCTACAATTCCAATTGTAAATCCGAAGACCATTGATTTTAAAAGTGAAGAAAATATATCCAGAAATGTAATTGTTGAAAACCCATTATTAAAGAAACTGACAAAACTTGTAGATTCGATAAAGTGAACACTAAAATAAGAACCCATCAATGCAACAAAGCCACAAAACAAACCCAAAATCGGCACGGTGATAGTAGTAGCAAGTACACGTGTAACTACTAAATATTTAAAAGGATTAATTGCCGACACTTCCATAGCTTCTATCTGTTCTGTAACTCTCATCGAACCTAATTCAGCACCAATGCTTGAACCCACTTTTCCTGCACAAATTAATGCAGTAACCAACGCTCCTAACGCTCTAACTATAGCAATAGAAACTAAAGAAGGCAACCAGGATGTGGCTCCAAATTCAGAGAGTGAAGGTCTGGATTGTTGAGTAAAAACTATTCCGATAATAAAACCAGTTAGTGTAATTAATGGCAGTGATTTTACACCAATTTCAAAACTCTGGTTAATAATTTCGCGTAAATGAAATGGAGAATGAAAAACTTCTTTAAAAAAACGTATTACAAATTTTGATGCATTGTTAACGTCGGTAAAATATTGGTCAATGCTTTTAGAAAATAAATATTTATGTGAAAAAGATTTTATCACAATTTAAATTATTTAAAAAGAAGAAGAATGAAGTGCTTCAATAATCTTTAGCATTTCTTCTTTTGTTTTACCAAACTTTGATTGAAGTTTTCCGAACATTTCGTCTTTCTTATTTTTTTCGTACTTAATGTTATTGTCAGTTATAGTTGCAAACTCGTTCATGAGTTTACCTTTTTGTTCATTTCTGTATCTTTCTGCTTCTGTTGTGTTCATTTTTTTTATTTTTTATTTCCCACAATTAACGGGATAAGTATATATTAATTAGAGTCTGTTTATAATGTCAGCATAATATTTAAAAATTTCAAGTTCCAAGTTCCAAATTCCAAGTTTGGGACTTGGGATTTGGGATTTGGGTCTTGGGTCTTTCATTTTTGAAAAACACTAATTATTGATAATTATCTTTTTGGATTGCCTTTTGATTTTTCCGGGTTTGTACTATTGGGATTATGTGGGTTATTTGAATTATTGTGCCATCCTCGATGTCTTCCGTTGTCTTTTTCAACAAGTACAAGGCAAGATGTTGTACTAAACAAAATTCCCAGACATAATACTATAACAAATTCTACTCTGAATGTTTTCATTTTTTATTTATTTCGTTAATTTGTTGTTTTATGTTTCAAATTTTCTATTAAAATTGCTTTAATTGTATTTACGCAACTACAGTGCTATTATCAGATTGAAAAATTAAACGATTAACGAGGAGGATTCTTTACTTCTGTATTTTTAGGTGGATTGGCTTGTTGTGGTTGTGGTTGCTGTTGCTGTTG
>JAVHRE010000020.1:0-1645 GCA_036171495.1 Bacteroidales bacterium | reverse complement strand
TTTCGTTATTTTTTGATGGATTTACATTCTGCTTTTGCAAAGGTTGTGTATTATTATTTTTAGGATTTACAGTATTTGGTTGCTGCTTTTTTTCGTTATTTTTTGATGGATTTACATTCTGCTTTTGCAAAGGTTGTGTATTATTGTTTTTTTGAGGTTTAATGTTATTTGGCTGTTGTTTATTTCCATTATTTTTTGAAGGACTTACATTTTGCTGTTTCAAAGGTTGTGTATTATTGTTTTTTTGAGATTTAATGTTATTTGATTGATTTGATATATTTCTATCTGAAGGTTTTTTTACATCTTTCAAGTTAGTTATTTTTGATGGAGCAGGTTTATTTTCATTATCATTATTTCTCACTTGCGGCTTGTATATCTGAAGCTGATTTTTGCTTAGGCTCTGACCATGTTTATTACTTTCTTTAATAGCAACAGGGGTAAATGTTTTGCCAGCACGTTTTTCTACTTCATTTCTATCGGGTCCTTTATTGTATTTTCCATTGCCTGAATTTTCTGAATGAATATTATTTATTACTGTAGAATTGTTAATTATTGTAACATTATTTGAAGAGTTGATATAATAATTGTTGATGTTTGTGCTTCCGAAATTTCTGTCTCTTACAAATATCCACTGATTATAAGGTAAATTATATCCACTACTATATGCAATATCAATACTAATTCCAGGTCCAATTGGTGCCCATCCATAATAACCATCAGACATTCTCCACGTAACCCATCCAGGTCCCCATTCGTTACCCGGAACCCATATCGGTCCATAAAAAGGATCGTAGTACCAACGACCATAATGAAATGGTGCCCATCCCCACGAATAATTAGAAACCCATGTCCATCCAGCATCGGTAAATAACCAATAGCCGTTAGTACCATAAGGTGTAAATCCTGAAGCCACATTGGGTACCCAAACATATCCATAATCGGAGTTATCTATCCAATTACCGTAAGGGCTTAAATCATCATAAAAAACCTGAAAGCTAACAGAAACTTGTGCAGATACTTTCTGCGGAGTCATCCACATAGCTGAGTTAATAACAATGAACAAAATAAATATTTTAATTACTGTTTTCATAATATTGTAGTTTAATTGGTGAAAATATTTTCACTGAACAAAGGTGAGTCCATCAACACAAAATAATGTTACATTACTTTAGAAAAAAGTTACATGATTCACACATAAGGGAGATAAAAAGAATAAGGGATATCAACCTTATACCCTATACCTTTTTAACCCTATTACATCAAATATTTACTGCTGTGAAATTAGTTTGCCTGATTGTATGATTTTTTCATTATTAATCACATTGTAGAAATAAATCCCTGAAGGCAGTTTACTTGTTTCAAGTGAATTGAATTGGTTGCTGACGATTATATTCATTACCTCTGCTCCAAAATTATTATATATCCTTAATTCGTATTTGTTAATTTGCGATGCATCATTAATCATAATGTTAGCAGAAACATTAAATGGATTCGGATAAATATTAATGTCAACTAATGTTGAAAAATCAACTGCCACTATATTTGAGTATGTAAACTTTCCATCAAAATCTGTTTGTTTAAGCCGGTAATACGAAATACCTTCATAAGGATTATTATCCATGACAGAATATTGAAGCATAGAATT
>JAVHRE010000019.1:0-1393 GCA_036171495.1 Bacteroidales bacterium | reverse complement strand
GGAATCTCTTGTTTATTCGTCGTTCACGTCATTGGGAGATTCCCGCTTTCGCGGGAATGACGTACGGAATGGGAATAACGGGAAACCGTGATACTGACACTTGTGTAATTACAAAAATATTAATAACTTTTTTACTGTTCATTTTCAATGCGTTAAAAGTCTCTCTCCTTTGGAGAGGGATTTAGGGTGAGGTTTTAAAGTTTTGAACTTGTTTATTTTCAATATATTAACCTGCTGAGTAGTTACAACATTTTATAATGTGTGAATATTGCAACTTATTTCTAAAGTTGTGTAACACTTTTAAATTTAGAGATTATCAACTTTGTTCTGTTAAAATTTATTCACAATTTAAAAATAAAAAATCATGAAAAAAACAATTATCATTTCGCTTTTCTTAGCATCAATATTAAGTTCTAATATTTATGCACAAGAAACAAATGCAACAGAAAAATTTGGAAAGACCTTAAACTTAGGATTAGGTATTGGTGGTTATTCGGGGTATTACGGTTATGTTGGGCACGTTATGCCTGTTTTACATGCCGATTATGAATTTGATGTGGCAAAAAGTTTCACATTAGCACCTTTTGTAAGTTTTTATACTTACAGCAACAGCTACTATTGGGGTGACAAAAATTACCCATATCAATATTATTCTTACCGCCAAACAGTTATTCCTATAGGAGTTAAAGGTTCGTATTATTTTGATAAATTGCTAAAAGCAAATTCAAAATGGGATTTTTATCTTGCTGGCTCATTAGGATTTTCAATTGTAAATTCAAATTGGGAAAATGGTTATTATGGCGATAGAAATTATTATCATAATCCGAGTTCATTATTTTTAGATGCACATATTGGAGCAGAATACCATATAAGTAATAGACTTGGATTCTTTCTTGATTTATCAAGCGGAGTTTCTACTATTGGTCTTGCAATTCATTAATTTTAAAAATATTATTTTTCAAACGCCACTCTTGAAAAGAGTGGCGTTTTTGTATTAAATAAATAACGGAATTGTAAAGTAATTGGTATGTTAATAAAAGCCATACATAATATACAATTTGCAAAAATAATAAATTTTCTATCTTTGGGTAAATTTAATACTCAAAGATATGGGAAAAACATTCAATTTAATATACTCGGCTATTGGTTTAATAGCTAATTTGATTTATATAAAAATTAGTTTACATTTAATAGAAATAAAAAGTATGACACCAAACGAAGCGACATTTTTAATAATAGATTTAATACTTCTTACACTAATAGTATATATTATAGTGTTTTTAGTGCATTTTAGAAATGTTTTTAATTCAAATATAAAATATGAATAGGACTTACGCAAAAAAAAACAATATGACACGAATTAACGATTAATGTTTAATGGTAAATGTTTAAT
>JAVHRE010000018.1:0-7130 GCA_036171495.1 Bacteroidales bacterium | reverse complement strand
GTCATTAATCGTTAATAATTAATCATTAATAATTAATCATTAATAACTTAATAACAAATAACTTAATAACCATAACAAAGTGTCAAAAATAAACTTCTGCGTAAGTCCTATAAATAAAGGTGGGTTATAAAAATTAAAAAAAGTAATTTAAGAACCAAGCCTCAAATTCCAAACTCCAAAACCAAAGCCCAAAGCCCCCTTGAAATTTGGGATTTGGTACTTGGTATTTTTAGAAGTCCCATTAAATTTCTGATAATAGTGCTGAAAAGAAAATTACGCTTTATGATATTTCTTTTCTACTTTGTTATGAATTTCTAATGCAACTTTTTCAATACTTTGAGCATCAAATTCACACATTTTATACTGTTGCATTTGTGTCGCGTGCTCTATAAATTTATCGGGAACGCCTAATCGTTTTATATTAACTTTATAATTATTGTCGGCAATAAATTCAAGAATTGCACTTCCAAAACCACCTATAATTGCACCATCTTCAACTGTAATAATATATTTGTATTTTTTTAGTATGTTATGAAGCAATTTTTCGTCGAGAGGTTTAACAAATCGCATATTATAAACGGCAACATTTATTCCCGATTTAGTCAAATTTTCGGTAGCTCTTAAAGCAAAATTAACCGGATGACCAATACCAAGAATTGCAATTTCTTCACCATCTTTAAGCATCTCACCCTTTCCAATTGGTATTTCTTCAAATGGTTGTTTCCAATATGGTGTAACACCGTGCCCACGAGGATATCTAATAACAAAAGGACCTTTACCTAATTGTGCTGTAAACATTAAATTACGAAGTTCAATTTCGTTCATAGGAGCAGAAATAATCATATTTGGAATACACCGCATAAAAGAAATATCATAAGTTCCCTGATGCGTAGCTCCGTCGGCACCAACCATACCGGCACGGTCTAAACAAAAAACAACATTCAAATTTTGTAATGCAACATCATGAATTGCTTGGTCGTAACCTCGTTGCATAAAAGACGAATAAATATTACAAAAAGGGAGCATTCCTTGTTTTGCAAGTCCGGCAGAAAATGTTACTGCATGTTGTTCTGCAATGCCTACATCAAAACAACGTTCAGGCATAGTCTCCATCATAATGTTAAGTGAGCAGCCTGTTGGCATGGCGGGAGTAATTCCAATAATTTTTTTATTTAGTTTGGCGAGTTCTGTAATTGTTTGTCCAAAAACATCTTGATAGAGAGGTGGAGCAGCAATATTAAGAACTTCGCGAATAATTTCGCCTGTGCTTTTATCGAATTTACCGGGAGCATGAAAAGCAGTTTGATGTTCTTCGGCTTGTTTAAATCCCTTGCCTTTAACTGTAATAATGTGTAACAATTTTGGTCCGGGAATATTTTTCATATCTTCGAGAATCCGTGTTAAATATAAAACATCGTGCCCGTCAACTGGTCCAAAATATCTAAATCCTAATGCTCCGAACAAATTACTTTGGCGAAGAATAATTGATTTAATACCACTATTAATTTTTTGAATAGCTTGTTGTGTGTTTGGTCCCCATTTTCCGACTTTTCCAAGAAAATTCCAAACCTCATCTTTAACACGGTTGTATGTTTTTGATGTTGAGATATCTAACAAATACTCGCTAAACGCACCAACATTTGGGTCAATTGCCATTTGATTATCATTTAACACAACAAGCATGTTTGTTTTAAGAGTTCCTGCATTGTTAAGTGCCTCAAAAGACATTCCTGCGGTCATAGAACCATCACCAATAACCGCAATAATCTGACGGTCATTTATATTATTTAATTTGTCGGCAACAGCCATTCCAAGAGCCGCCGAAATAGATGTTGAGGAATGACCTGTTCCAAAAGCATCATATTCGCTTTCTTTCGGATTGGGATAACCGCTTATTCCGTCTTTTTTTCGGTTAGTATTAAAAACATCTTTTCGTCCGGTTAAAATTTTATGTGCATAAGCTTGATGTCCAACATCCCAAATTATTTGGTCGTAAGGCGAATTAAAAACATAATGTAATGCAACCGTAAGTTCAACAACACCAAGACTTGAACCAAAATGCCCTGGATTACAAGAAAGCTCATCAATAATAAATTGTCTGAGTTCGTTCGACAACTGAATTAATTGAAGCTGTGTGAGTTTTTTTAAATCAGCAGGACTTTTAATATCAGGCAATATGGGCGTTTGACTTTCAGTCATAGATTAAATTAATATGCAAAGTTAAGTTAAATTGTTTATCGTTAATAGATAAATATACAATTTTAAACACATTTTACGTAAAACAGTTAAAATTAACGATAAAACTATACTTCAAACAGCTTGTTCCGCTTAGGCGGAAGGCTCAATTTCCGCATTTTTCCCGCCAAGGCGGGACAAATAGAGAGGTATAAGGTATAAAGGCAAAGCCCAAAATCTCAAATTCCAAACTCCAAATTCCAAGATGGTTCACAGCGTTAATCTTGGTTCTTGAAATTTGGGGCTTGGGTTCTTGAAACGGGGACTAAGCAATTTAGCAATTAAAACCATTATTCTCTGCAAATACAGACTTGATTGTAAACTGCTCAATAAAAATACAAAAAAATAGATATTTAATTTTGTAATAATTAATTACCTTTGAGGTTTATTTTTGCTAATTATGGCTAAAAGGTTATTGCATACTTTTTATTTAATTGTGTTGTTATTAAGTATTTCTTGCACAACACAAAAAAAAACAATATATCTTCAGGGAAGTGGCAAATCTGATAGTTCAAGTGTTTTTAACAATCAATTTGCTGCATACAAAATTCATGTTGGCGATTTGTTATATATCAAAATAATAAGTTTAAATAAAGATATTAATTCTCTTTTTAATTTTGACGATGGCGCAACAAGCACTTATACTTTCAACGAAAACTCAATGTATTATAAAGGTTATACTGTTTCTGATGATGGCAATGTTGAGGTTCCGGTTTTAGGAAAAGTTAAAGCAACGGGATTGTCGTTAGACGAATTACAAGGTAATATTCAGCAATTAGTTGACACAATGCTAAAAGATGCCAAAGTAATTGTAAAGTATGGCGGTTTTAAATTTACTGTATTAGGAGAAGTTAAACGACCCGGATTATTTTATTATTATAACAATCGTTTAACAATATTTGATGCGATAGGCGAAGCAGGTGATTTAACAGATTTAGGAAATCGTGAAAACATATTAGTCGTTCGTCCAACCCAGAACGGTTCAACTGCTTTTAGATTAAATTTGCTGGACAAAAACATATTACAAAACCCGAATTTTTATCTTAGCCCTAACGATGTTGTTTATATTGAGCCAGTTAAAATAAAGAACTGGAGATTAAATGCTCCAAATATTTCAATAATAATTTCATCAATCACAACAACAATACTTGTTATTAATTTCATTTTTAAACTTTGATGGAACAAAACCAAAATCAAAATAATAATCAGCAAAACGAAACCATAGACATAAAAAAGTTTGTGGTAAAAATGTTAGCCAACTGGTATTGGTTTGCCTTATCACTTTTAATAACATTAAGCATTGCTTATATAATAAACAGATATACCGACCCTGTTTACAAACAATCTGCAACTGTAATGATTCAAGATAAAGATAATACTTTATCGGGTGGTGTAGAGGGAATATTAGAAGAACAAGGAATATTGCGACGTACCAGAAAAAAAGTTGTTGAAAATGAAATAGGAGTACTTAGCTCTTATACTCTTGTTAAAAAAGCAATTACAGAGCTGCCGGATTTTAACATTTCATATTTTTCTATGGGGCGAATTAGAACCGTTGAACGTTACAAAAGTTGTCCATTTGAAGTAATTATAGATACAAACCGAACTAATACTCCCTCTCATAAAGTGAACATTAGAATGTTGTCTGAAAATGAGTATTTTTTAGAAATTGACGAAGGATTAAATGTTAAAAAGAAAATGAAATTTGGTGAATGGTTTACAAATAATAGTTTTACGTTTTGCGTTAATTTAATAAAACCATTTGTTAATAAAGATGCTGATTTTTCGTATCAATATTTTTTTATTATTAATGATATAAATCAATTAACCAATACATACAGAGGCAAACTTTCGCTAAATACAACCGATAAAAAATCGACATTAGTAGAAGTTGCAACACAAGGATTAGTGCCTCAAAAAGAAGTTGATTTTATAAATAAACTTTTGGAGGTTTATATTCGCTCTGGCTTAGAAGAAAAAAACACGATTGCATTAAACACCATTAAATTTATTGACGAACAATTAATGGATATTACAGATTCATTAGAAATTAATGAAACTAAATTAAAAGATTTCAGGCAAACAAATAAGTTAATTGACATTACTAAAGAAGGAAGTTATTTATACGATAAAATAGACAATGTTCAATCAGAAAAAGCAAAACTTACTATTAAATCAAAATATTTCGATTATTTAAAAAAATATATTATCGAAGGCAAAGATATTAAAGATCTTATGGTGCCATCGGTTATTGATATTAACGACCCAATGCTTATAAAACTGTTATCCGACTTAAATGAATCGTATGTTGAAAAAAGTTCTTACTCGTATGCTTCGAACTCTAAAAATCCTGCAATCGAAATGGTTAATTATAAAATAGAGAATATTAGAAAATCACTACTCGAAAATATAAACAACCTAATTAATGCAACTCAAATATCAATTAAGGATGTGGATTCAAGAATTACATTAGTTGAAGCAGAAATTGAAAAACTACCTGGAACAGAAAAAGAACTAATAAACATTAAACGCAAATATAATCTTAACGACCAAATATACACCTATTTACTAACAAAGCGTGCAGAATCTGGAATTGCTAAAGCTTCGAATGTTCCCGACAATAAAATAATTGATAATGCACTTTACGAAAATTCTATTCAGGTTAGCCCTAAACGTAGTTTAAATTACACTATTGCAATTCTTTTAGGGTTATTAATTCCGATAATAATTATAATTGTAATTGATTTCTTTAACGATAAAATTCTCGACCTTTCTGATATTGAGGCAACAACTAAAATTCCAATTTTAGGCTCAATTGGTCATAATAATAAAGGACTTGATTTTGTCGTTTATCAAAAACCAAAATCATCAATTGCAGAATCATTCAGAACATTACGTACAAACTTGCAATATTTGCACGTTGATAAAAAACTTAAAACTCATGTTATTTCAATAACCTCAACAGTAAGTGGCGAAGGAAAAACTTTTTGTGCATTAAATTTAGCATCTATATTTGCACTTTCAGGTAAAAAAACATTGATAATGGGTTTAGATTTAAGAAAACCTAAACTTCATAAAGATTTTGGTATTGATAATACTGTTGGAGTGAGTACTTATTTAATTGGGAATAATGTTATAGAAGATATTATTGTGCAAACTGCTCAAGAAAATCTTTCAATTGTTCCATCTGGTCCTATTCCACCTAACCCTGCCGAGTTGCTCGAAAGTGACCGTATGCGTATTTTAATGGAAGATTTAAAATCAAGATACGAAATAATAATAATTGACACTCCTCCAGTGGCAATTGTTACCGATGCTTTGCTTATTTCGAGATATTCCGATACAAACATTTTTGTAATTCGCCAGAATTATAGTAGTAGGTCGGTACTAAAATTTGTGAATAATTTATTTAAGGAACATAATTACAAATCGCTTGGCATTTTAATAAACGATGTAAAAATTCCGAGCTACTATGGCAATCGTTATGGTTATGGCTATAAATATGGCTCTTATGGATATGGTTATGGATATGGCTACGGTTATGGATATTACGACGATGATGAAGAAAACAAACCCAAAAGTATAGCAAAAAAGACTTTTTCGTTTATTCCTTTACCTCAAATATTTAGAAGAAAAAACAAAAAATAAACAAGTTTATTTTTTCATCACAAAATAAATGGCGAATAAGTATCACTAATGGTGATTAATAAAAAAAAAGTAGTCAAACGTTATTTTTTTTGTAATTTTGTCTTATTATTTAATTGTGAGCAACATGAATTTTCCTAAAAAAGTAACTATTGGTGACATTACGGTTCGTGATGGTTTTCAGCACGAAGAAAAATTTATTCCTACTGAAGCAAAACTTTGGTTATCGGAACAATTGATACTTGCAGGATTTAAAAATATTGAAGTAGCAAATTATGGCAATCCTATTGGTATGCCGCAATTTAAAGATGCTGATATACTTATGAAAAGTTTAAGAGCCAGCAAAAAAATATCACATCTTATTGATAATGTTACTCTAACATGTGTAACTATACGTGAGAAAGCTATTGAGCGAGCAATACAAGCTAAAAAAGAAGGATTTGGTCCTGATAGAATTTTATTAATGGTATCAACGAGCGAATCGCATCATTACAAAAACAGCGGATTGCCTCTTTCAGATTATTGGAAAATGGCAGAAAAATACATTAAAAAAGCAAACGACGCTGGAATAAAAGTTAACGGAACTGTTAGCACTATTTGGGGTTGTCCAATAGAAGGACCAACAGAACTATCTAAAGCTATTGATTTTACAAAAAGATGGTTCGATATTGGAGCCAGCGATGTTGAACATGCCGACCACGATGGAAGTGCATCGCCAGATAGAATTTATAGGTATTTTTCGATGTTGCTTGATAAATTTCACAAACCTGATAAACACATTGTTCATTTTCACACAACACGTGGCTGGGGTTTAGCAAATGTTTTAGCTGCTTTGCAAGCCGGAATGACTAATTTTGAAAGTGCCATTGGCGGTATTGGTGGTCAACCTGCAAATTTTGTTGACGGAATTCCCGTTGCAGGCACAGGCGAATATTATTATTCCGACCCATCTATTACCGGACTTGTCCCTACCGAAGACCTTGTAGTAATGTGCGATGAAATGGGAATTGAAACAAATTTAGACATTGATAAAATTCTTGAAATTGGACGGTTAGTTGAAAAAATAATTGGCAGAAAACTTCGTTCAGAGTGTATTAGAACCGGAAGAATTCCTAAATCACTTATAGAAAAGAAAAAAGCATTTTTAAATTAAGGGCATCCCTAATCCCGCCTAAAGCGGGACGTCATTCCCCTTCCGTACGTCATTCCCGCGAAAGCGCATACGCGTCAAGCTAAGGATTTAAATATTT
>JAVHRE010000017.1:0-1403 GCA_036171495.1 Bacteroidales bacterium | reverse complement strand
TAGCGTTGAATTATCTTTCTGATTAAAAACAGTTTCGCTATTTTTTGTATAAATCAAACGAGGAATAGTTTTAAAGTTATTAGTCTTATCTTCAATAGTTTTAATAAGTTTAAATAATGAAATTTCGCCTTCACCATAAATTCCAAAGTCGGGTTTTAACAAATTGTACAATTCTATTGGAAAAATAGAATAACCCGGACCACCGACAACTATAGTCGCTTTAGAATTTTTTCTTACCAAATCAACAATTGTCTTATAATGTGCTATGTAACTGTTTTTTGTATAAAAATTAATATCATCAACATTGCGTAACGAAACGCCAATATATTGTGGATTTACCTTAGTAATTAGTTCAATTAATTCATTGTATCCATATTTGTTAAAATCGAATAAAAGAATTTTTAAATCGGGTATATGTTCTTCTAAATAGGCAACCAAATATGAAATCCCCAGTGGATATACAGGATATGGTTCTTTTAGCTGATTCGCCGATATAAATAAAATGCTTTTGTTTATTGTTATTAGTTTTTCCAAAACTTGTAATGATTAAACCATTGCAAAGGATACAATGCCAACATTTTTTCGAGTTCGTTTTTATAATCGTTCACAATACCGCGAATTTCTTCATTTCGTTCGTTTCTGTTTTTAGTAACATTATAAATTTTGGGTTTTGAAGCATAAAAATGATATTTATAGTTGCGTTCTTTCATTGCAAAAACAAACGAAACAGGCGTTTGATAAAGTAACGATAGATGAAAAGGACCTGCAGGAAAAATCGCATTTTTTTGCATAAAATCCATTTCTATAGTACGTTCACCATCAATAAATCTGTCGCCGTGAATGCAAATAATTTCTTTATTTTCGAGAGCTTTATTTATTAAAAACAAGTGCGACATGTCATTTTTTAGTGGAATAAGATTTACTGTTTTTTTTAAAATATTATTTAGCAAGTTTTTAATTTTTTCATGCTCGGCATCAAGAACTATTATATTTACTTTTGTGTTAATTCTTTCGAGCATATTTGCAGCCATTTCAAAATTACCAATATGAGCAGAAATTAAAATGCCGCCAGTATTATTAGCCATATCACGTAAATAATTTTCACCATCAAAATCGAATTTAAAGTTGGTTTTATACCCTGCCATAAAGGCGGTTTTGTCGAGTAAAGTTTTACCTAAATTATTAAAGTTACTAAAGATAGATTTTGACGATTTAATTTTATTGTAACCTAAAATTTTATTATAGAAATAAAATAACGATTTATATGATTTTTTGGAGAAAAAGAAAAAATATAAAACAACAAATTTTAAAAAAAAATACGAAACAGAAAGTCCAAATGTTTTAAGAATAAATATGAAAATTCTGTAACCTAATGTATTACCGCGTGTTTTACCTTTCCAGGT
>JAVHRE010000016.1:0-1403 GCA_036171495.1 Bacteroidales bacterium | reverse complement strand
AACAAAATTTGAAAAAATTAACTTACATATTTATTTTTATTATTATCAGTCTCTCAAATGGGAATGCTCAAAATATTGACTCATTAAATCTTGAACTAAAAAAAGCCAAAAACGATACAGTAAAAATTAATATTCTTTGCCAATTAACAGAAATTTGTGAAATAGATAACATCTCTTTATATGCAGCGCCTTGCATAAAACTTTGCGAAAAAGCCATTTCTATAAAAAGAAGTCCACAAACATTTTATTTAACCCATCTAGCAAGTGCATTTAACAATATTGGTTTTCAAGCCCAAAATCAAGGGGATATAAAAAAGTCAATGAATTACTATCAGAAGAGTTTGAAGTTACGAGAAGAAATGAATGACAAAAAGGCTATAGCAAATTCTTTCATAAACATTGGGTCTTTATATGACAACCAAGGTGATATTACAAAAGCATTTGATTATTACAATAAATCGTTAATTATTAACGAGCAATTAAATGAAAAAGGAGAAGTATCCGTATGTCTTAATAATATAGCCGCACTGTATAAAACACAAGGCAACGATTCGAAAGCAATTGCATATTTTCGAAAATCCTTAAAAATACAAGAAGAGTTGCATGATAAGGAATTAATGGCAGTTATTTTAAATAATATTGGTTGGGTATTAGACGAACAAGGAGATGTAAAATGCGCATTAGAATATTACTATAAATCATTAAAAATACAGGAAGAAATAAATAATAAAAATGAAATTGCTGCTTGTTTGAATAATATTGGAAGTATATATCAAGAACAAGGTAATTTTAAAAAAGCATTGCAAAGCTATAAAAAAGCATTGTTGTTGCTTGAAGCCTTAAATGAGAAAAAAAGTATTGCAAACTGCCTAAATAGTCTTGGAACGTTGTATTCAAAACTTGACGATGCTCCAAAGGCATTAATTTACTATTTTAACGCATTAAAAATTCGAGAAGAAATAAATGATAAAGCAGGTATCTCTGATTCATATGGTAATATTGGAAATGTGTACATTGATAAACAAGAATATACTAAATCGCTCAACTATTTTCTAAACGCTTTAAAAATTCAAGAAGAAATTCAGTATAAAAGAGGTGTAGCCATTTCATTAGATAATATTGGGAGTTTGTATTTTAAAATAGGATATTTAAATAAAGCGTTATATTATGCTTCAAAAAGTTTAAAAATGACAAAAAAATTGGGGTATACACTCCTTATAAAAAATTCCGCTAGAACATTAAAAGATATTTATAAAAAACAAAAAAATTACGCTGCAGCTTTAGAAATGTATGAACTCCAAATACAAATGAGCGACAGCATTAACAACGAGGCCACTAAAAAAGCCAGATGCGCACCTTGTTGTGCTTGCCATGCACGATAGACCGCCACCCCCGCCGTGAGC
>JAVHRE010000015.1:0-7177 GCA_036171495.1 Bacteroidales bacterium | reverse complement strand
GGTATTTAGTTTCCATTTCGGCAAGAGCTTTGGTTTTTTCTTCGCCAAACATGCTATCTTTAGTAGCAATATATATTTCGGCGTATTCAAAAGCTTTTGATATATTGCCTATTCCTTTATAAGCATCTTTTAAACACGCAGCAGCTTCATTAATCCTAAGTGTAGCTTTGATTTTTTCTGCCAGTTTTATTGCCTTTAGCCCATAACTAATAGCTTCTTTATAATGATATTGTTTTTCAGCCAAAGAAGTTGAGATTGAATCGGCAATTGATAAATGCAAATAAGAGATTCTTTCATAATCCAGGCTTAAACCATTTACATTACCGATTTCTTCATTTAGTTTTAATGATTTTAAAAAACAGTCTATTGCTTTATCAAAATGCTTTTGTGCAATATTAATATTGCCAAGATTACCGTAACAATCTGAAATGCCTTCTTTATCTCCAAGTTCCTCGCCAATTTTTAATGCTTTAAAACAATAGTCCTCAGCTTTTTCGTAATCCCTCATATTCTTGTATGAAATACTTATGTTTCCATAACATTGCGATATCCCTTTAGAATCACCCAATTCTTCTTTTAATTTCAATGACTTTGTATAATACTCTATTGCTTTATTATAATTTTCTTGTTCTTCATGTATAATACCTATATTCATATAACAGCCTGATGTCCCATTTTTATTTCCTGTAGCGTCAAACATTTTTAAAGCTTTAATATAATATTCAATTGCTTTATCGAACTTGCCTGTTTGTCTGTAAATATTCCCGATATTTCCATAACATGGAGCAATTCTTTTTTTATCATCAAGCTTTTCAAATATTTTTAACGACTTTAAATAAAATTCTATAGCTTTATCATAATTTCCTATATCAGATTGAATTATACCAAAATACGAATAACAACTTGCTATCCCCTTTTGAGCTTTAGATTCAAATTTTTTATCCGAAACAATCGCGGAATAAATTTTAAAAGCATTTTTCAAAATCACTTGAGCAGTATCAGATTTTCCCTTGAAATTAAGATATTCCCAGCCAACAGCTTGTAGTGCTTTTGCATATAAATATTGTGAATAAGAATCTTTGATTTTAGATTTTGTTAGTTCAATAGTTTTATTATAAAAGTAAATTGCAGAGTCAGGATTAGTCATGTTATACTGATAACCAATTGCATGAAATATGGATGCTTTAGCGGTATCTTGTTTCGCTTTTTTTAATACATTCCACAAAGAATCTAATTTTGGTGTCTGGCTATATGCAATTATTCCTAATTTGCAAAACAGAATAATAATTAATAATATTTTTAAAACTCTCATGTGATTTTTTTTAATTTATTCCTTAAAAAAGAAATTTATTTAATACAACTTATACCTTTTCGAAATACAAATTAGTCCAATCAAATATAGTATTACCGAACGAGTTCGGTAGTAAACAATGCCGATAGAGTAACTGTTATCTGACGATTTATTGGACTATTACAGATGCCATATCGGTATTATTCTAAACTTTATCAAAAATAAAAATAAAATTTGATAAATAATAAAAAAGGCTTTAAACGGAGTTTTTTTTAATTCTACTATTAAGTTTTACCTAATTATTATGTAGTGTTTGCAAGAAAACTATTTAAACACAATGTAAATAAATGTTTGAAGTAATATTATGTTATAGAATATTAGTAATAAAATTTGAAATTTAATAAAGTCCCGTTAGGGACGACCTGTTGCTTGTGTTACAGAATATATTAGGACGCTCCTACGGAGCTTATTTTCATCATGGTTTAATTTTTCTACAAACAGAAAACTCCTACGGAGTAAAAAAGCATTCGATAATATAAATCTTTTAAAATGCTCATCAGTCAATGACTTTAGAGTTTTCGTGCAAACATTAAATAGTCTTTTTAAAAATTGTTTTTAACTTGAATTAAGCAAAAAAACATATAAATTATTTCTGTACAAAATAGTAAAAGGCTTGCATTTGCATACAAGCCTTAATTTGCGGAGAGAGAGGGATTCGAACCCCCGGTCCGGTCGCCCGAACAACGGTTTTCAAGACCGCCGCATTCGACCACTCTGCCATCTCTCCAAAATATGAATGCAAAAGTAATATTATGCTTCTGATTTTTCAATTTTTATTAAAAAATATATTTTAACAATGATATTTTTATAAATTATGGTTGCCCAAATTATAATAAACATTGATGTTTTGGTATAATTTTATTACAAAACCCCCATAAAACAAGTAAAATAGGGGGTAGTTATTAACAATTCCCTTTATTTATCAACAAAACAGCATTTTTATTGAAAAAATGTTTGCATAACAATTTATCTGCTTTATATTTGCACCATAATTAAGTTCTTATTTAATAATTAACCCTTTAAAAACAGTAGTTTATGAACAAAACTGAATTGATTGATGCTATTGCATCTGATGCAAAACTTACTAAAGTAGATGCTAAAAAAGCATTAGATGCTTTTATTACAGCAACAACTAAAGCCTTAAAAAAAAGTGACCGTGTAGCTTTAGTTGGATTTGGTTCATTTGGCGTTACCAAAAGAAACGCAAGAACAGGTAGAAACCCACAAACAGGAAAAGCAATCCAAATTCCTGCTAAAAAAGTGGTTCGTTTTAAACCAGGTAGCGAATTAACTGGCACAATTAAGTAATTATTTGTGTTATTGAAAAAGAGGGAGTATTTTTACTCCCTCTTTTTTTTTGTCTTTTTATGAATAACAAAGAAATTATTAAACATTTATCGAACTTTGTAACAGAGCAGCGATTAGAAAAGTTTGAGCAAATATTATTAAATAGAACTAATTATGTAACTGTTGTTTTAGAAGAAGTTTTTCAATCGCACAATGCCAGTGCTGTATTACGAACATGCGATTGTTTTGGTATCCAAAATGTTTATGTAATTGAAAACAGAAACGAATTTAAACCGAATAATGAAATATCTTTAGGGGCTGCTAATTGGCTTACTATTAATTCGGGAATTAAAAACAGAAATTCTAAAGAAATTATTTCAAATTTAAAAAGTAAAGGTTATAGAATAGTTGCCACTACACCACATAATAATGCAATAATGCTTAATGATTTGAATTTAACAAAAGGAAAAATCGCCTTGCTTTTTGGTACTGAACTTTCAGGGTTAACAGATGAAGCTATTTCGCTTGCCGATGAATTTGTTAAAATTCCGATGTATGGCTTTACCGAAAGCTTCAATATTTCTGTTTCGGCTGCTATTATTTTATCAAATATTATAGAACGATTATTGAAATCTGATATTAGTTGGCAATTATCCGATAACGAGAAGGAAATTATATTATTCGACTGGCTTAAAAATTCCATTAAATCTTCAAATGAAATTATTGAAAGATTTAATAAAAAATAGTTTACTTTACTACAAATACTTTTGAAAATAATTTGTTTAATGTTCTAATATTTAATAAGTAAATTCCATTTGTTAGTTTGTTATCAATACTAAAATTATTTTCACCTTTGTTTAATTTTATGTTAGGTAAAGTATAAACTACCTTTCCGTTTATATCAAAAATTCTTATAACTGCATCGGAGTTCGATGTTGAACTAAACTTAATATTTATTATTCCATTTGATGGATTAGGGAAAATGTTCAATTTGTTTTCTTGAACATATTTTATTTTGGGTACATATATATTCAAAGAGTCCCATAAGTTTTGTGCATTTACCGCTGCCTGTTCAATGCTATATAAACCATTTGATACTAATAATGCGAAAGATAATGTAATTGAATCATTTCCAGCAATATTAAAAGGTCCATAACTTATTAAATTTGAAATATCGTTTCCGTTAGCAGAAATCCCGGCAGAATCGCGATTGCTTGTAATTGCCTGAAATAATTCATTATTGGTAAGTCCATCATATATATTTATTCCTCCATTTCCGGTTGAAGTTATGTCAAATGCGTAATGATGTGAATTATAATTTGAAAGTAACATTACACCTGTATATAAATTTGTTTGTCCTGTGTACCATGAATATAACATTCGAAGCGTTTCATTGTATTTTGTTTTGTTTCTTAATGGATTTACAATATCCCAGTCGCAATAAATTCCTGCATACAAACTATCTGAATTATATGTGTTATTATTATATAAGGTGTAGTTTAAAATAACAAAGTCCGATTTATCGGCACTTTTCCATTCCATAGCATCCATTTTTATGTTTAATCCAATTGTAGAACTGCCTGATAATGAATCGGAAAAAACTGAAGTCCATTGTTCATCAGCAATTGTATTAGTTGTTACAGGTTTTATCCCTTTATATATTTTAAAGTTATTTCCTCCTGTAATACTGCTTGTAATTTTTGAAGAACTTTGGGCTACAACTAAACCACCTTCGTACAATTGATTGTCGCTATTAATGTAACGTAAACCGGAACCTTGTAATGGATAAAAATTATTATATCCTAATTTTCCGTTTGAAGTTAATGTTAGTTTAATATTATTTGTATCAATATCGGCATAACTTTTATTTGCTGTCAGTTTAAAATATTGATTATCTGTATAGTTTATATCAGTATATTGTATTTTAAAAGTTACATCTTCATCATAACCGGATTGGTCATCAATATAAAAAATAAAAGGTGTTGATGAGTTTGAAATAGTTTGCATTTTATTTATTATACCGATGTTCTTTGTGTTTTGTAAAAAATGAATATGAGAATTATCTGTACTAATATTTGCAATTAAATTATGAGTTGCAGTAAGGTAATTTATAAAGTTACCAACTAATTGAATGGTATCGCCGGATTTTATAAAATTACTATTATTGCAATTAAAACTGTAATTTATAAATTTTACTGAAGGTGGGAGCGTATCTGTTAAAGCTCTATACAAATTAACTCTTCCACGTCCAAGCAAGCCGGCATAAGGAGTATTATAAGGAATAGTATCAATATTATCGCATGTCATTCTTAATATTTCGCCTAACTGGGTTGCGTTAATTGAATCGCCAAAATACGATTTTACTAATGCTGCACATGATGCAACAATGGGACTTGAACATGAAGTTCCATCACCATTTGAATAATAACCATTATATTTATCAACAACATATATATGCACACTTGGAGCACAGACATCAATATAAATACCGTAAGATGAGCCGTTAGAACCGGTTCCTGAATTTTCGGGTGTCCACTTTTCATCATTACTCGTTGTTCCACCTACACTAATTACATTTTCTAATGATGCAGGATATAATGGCACTTGATTATTAGAGTTTCCTGCTGCAGCAATAACTAATGCGTTTCTGTTAAATGTTGCATAATTTACAATGTCTTGCCCATAAGGATGAGGTGTATTACCTCCCCAAGAACAATTAATTATACTACAACCATGGTCGGCTGCATAAACAATTCCTTCGTAAGCTTTTGTAAGAACTCCTGTTGAGTCAGAAATTTTTATAGGTAAAAATTTAGTTTTAAATCCTGCTGCTGCAACTCCTTTTCCATTATTTGTTCTTGCCGCTGCAAGTCCCGATATTGATACTCCATGTGAGTTATATCCTGAACCTCCCGAATTCCATTCTGGATTATTGTCGTTGCAACCAATATCCCACCCTCTGAAATTATCAACATATCCATCGTGGTCATTATCAATTCCATCAATGGCGTCATTATAATTATAAAATATATTGTCAATTAAATCTTCGTGAGCCTTTTCAACTCCTGTATCGGTTACTCCAATAACTATATTACTGTCGCCTTTACAAATATTCCAGGCTTGGTATGCTTTAATATTAGTTAAATAATATTGTGAGCCACTAATAGTATCAGCAGCAGGGTCGTTTGGTTCAAAAAGTGGTTTTGGTAAATAAATTGGTTGACAATATTCAGTTTCATTTAGGTTTCCAAAAGCTGAAACCATTTTCTCAACTGATAATGTTGTGTCAAAAGTTAATTCGTAAATTGTAGTTAAATCAACTAATTTATTGCCGTATTTGTTTTTTTCGGTTAAAGGCGATGAAACAAATGGGAATGATTTTTTTATTTTACAATTATAAGCTATAATTAAGTCGCTATAATTTTGAATGTTAATATTATCTGCGTTGCATAAAGACTTTAATGAGGGTTTTATTTTTAAAATAATTTTTCCTTTTACAATTGGGTCTGTTAATTTTTCCTGAATATTTTGAGAAAATGTAACATACGATAAAAGTATTAATATGCAAATATTTAGAATGTGTTTCATGTCAATTATTATTGATAATCATTTTACGAATTTACGTAAAATTAAAAATTTTATTTTAATAAGCGGTTAGTTTTTGTTTATCAAATTATTGTTTTTTGTGATAAAATCAATTTTTGTATTGACTAATTAAAAAAAAGTTTAATTTTGTAATATAAATTTTTTCAAAATGAATTGTATTATAGTTGATGACGATAAAATGTCGAGAAAAGTTTTAGAGGAATTCGTTAAACGAACTGATTCTCTTAATTTAATTAATACATATACTAATGCTGTTGAAGCAATTAATGCATTAAAAAGTTGTACCGAACCTATTCATCTTATTTTTTTAGACATTGAAATGCCCGATATGTCCGGCATTGAATTTTTAAATTCGCTTAAAGAAGTAACATCGCAAATAATTATTGTTTCGGCTAAAGATAAATATGCAATTACAGCTTTTGAGTATGATGTTACAGATTATCTGTTAAAACCAATATCTTATTCGCGATTCTATAAAGCTGTAGATAAGGTATATAAACGTATAGATGATATTATTTCAATTAAGCGCCCTTATGCACAAGGTGAAGATTCTGACGAAATATTTATTAAAAAGAACTCTGCACTTGTACGTTTAAAATACGATGATATTTTATATGTTGAAGCATTAGAAAACTATGTAATTGTAAACACTTATAACGAAAAATTCACTATACACTTTACTATGAAGTCTATTGAAGACAAACTTCCTGCAAAAAAGTTTAAACGGGTACATCGTTCATTTATCGTAAATATCAATAGAATAAAGGGAATAGAAGATAATGCCATAATAATTAAACTTGAAGATGGTGTAAAGCATATACCCGTTGGAAAATCTTATAAAGAAAAGTTGTTGAGCGAAATCAACGTTATTGTAAAATAATTGTAACTACTCAGCCACTAAATTAACTTTAAAATAGCCACAGATTCACAGAT
>JAVHRE010000014.1:0-1406 GCA_036171495.1 Bacteroidales bacterium | reverse complement strand
GTTATTAAGTTAATTGTTATTGAGTTATTTGGAAGAAGGGAAACGGTGGTCATACATGGTCAGACTGTTGTTGTTTTCCTTATACCTTTATACCTTATTCCTTTTTGTTTATGGTTCTACGTTCATTGTTCTTTAAAAAGGTTATTAAGTTAATAGGTTATTGAGTTATTTGTTAAAAAGTTCATTGTTCTTTGTTTTTTGGGTTTTGAGATTTGGGACTTGGAGCTTTTTTTAGTGGTGGTGTCCCTTCAACAAGTTCAGGGCAGGCTCTTTAGGGTTAGGGCGAGCGAGGGCAAAAGTAAAAAGACAAAAGTCGGATTTTTATATTACTTCAAATTGACTTTTAACTTTTAAATATTTGTTCGGTTTAATAGAAGATTTTGTTTCTCTCTTAGCAAAATCCTTTTCTACAAATTCTATGACAGAACCGTCTGGTATTTTGTCAAATATTGATGGTTCTTTAAGCATTTGCCTCAAAAAGTCAAATGTCAAACCAATGTTCCTTTCAATTGTTTCTTTATTAGTCATTTTTTTATTAGTTTAAGATATTTTTCTTTGTAAAATTCCCAACGGTCTTTTATGTCTTGCTCTGCATAACTTAAAGCTGCTTCTAAATTAGTAATTGCAATTGCCTTTTTTTCTTTGTCTCCGTTCGGAAAAATAATATCTCTATGAAAAAAACCATGTGCGCAGTCATAACGAACAATTGGTTTCCACGCTTCTCTAATTTTTGTTTCATATTGAATAACCATATTAATTATTCTTCCTTTGTCCGTTTTTATTTTCATTCGCACTCGTTCGTTCTCAAACTTGTCAAGGTATTTGAAATATTCTTTTTCTCGCAAGGTCTTTTTTTTTAATTTCTCCAACAAAGATAACAATTTTTTGTTTTATTAGCTTATTTTTCTATCTCATATAGTTTTATAATAAATCTTGAATCCGCAAGCATTATGACGATTGTAAAGTCAGGCTGAGCGAGGGCAGAAAGTTAAAAGTTAAAAGACAAAAGATAAAAGATAAAAGTTTACTGTTCTATGTTCTTTGTTAAAAAAAAGTTATTAAGTTAATAGGTTATTGAGTTATTTGTTAAAAAGTTCTACGTTCATTGTTCTTTAAAAAGGTTATTAAGTTAATTGGTTATTGAGTTAATGGGTTATTAGGTTAATAAGTTATTAAGTTATTGGTTATTAGTTCGAGGTCGAGGTCGAGGTCGAGACTGAGGAAGAAGGAATATTAATATAAAAATCCAAAGAGCCAAAGTGGAATTATATTGTTTATTCCGTTTTCAATATCGTCTTTAACAACAAATGCCTTTTCAATTCCTTTAATTTGTTTTTGGCTTTTGTTTTTTCCACCAATTTCGAATACATATTTATCGTTTACAATAAAATCGCCATTTTCTGGAA
>JAVHRE010000013.1:0-7205 GCA_036171495.1 Bacteroidales bacterium | reverse complement strand
AATTGAATGTTATACCATTACTTATTAAGTTTTAGTTCATAGTCCCGCTTAGGCGGAATTGTATAATGCCGATAGAGTAACTGTTATAGGACAATGTTTACTGCCGATTTATCGGCATATTGGACTATTACAGATACCGTATAGGTATTATCAACAGTTTCGGTTTTTAGAGGTAGTAGTTTGAGCACTACATATTTTTTACGAATAAAAGGTGCATATTTTAATTTTACAAACAGTGGCACGGTTTAAAACCGTGCCACTATTTGCAAAATTGAAAAACATTTTCAAGCAAAACAACTTTTTGCATGGCACTACAAAGCACTTTCAAATAACCCAATATTGATTATTAGGTCTTTACAATTTTCAACAACTAATTTTTGTTTATTTTCGCTCCCTTTTTGACCTTTTTTGACAGTTTAGGCTGCAAGATAGATTAAGGTTTTTTTTGTTAAATTCATAGCCAATGGAACTTATAATTGCAAAATTTTTATAGTAACCTTTGTATGTGTTTGAAAAATCATTAGGTTTGCCACTTAAATTTTATTTTTATGTTTCAAAAAGAATTTGAAGACATTAGACCATATTACGATAACGAAATAAATGCTGCATTAAATCGCCTAACTAATTACCCGCAATTCAAAAACATATTGCAGTTTTTATATCCCGAAAGTGAGCATAAAAACATTATTAATTTACTAAACAATATACACACAGCTCTTGATTTACAAACTAAATTCATGCAAAAATTAGTATTTGATGTTGTTGCAAAAACCTCAACCGACTTTACCGTTACCGGATTATTAAACATTTCGCCCGATATTCCTTATCTGTTTATATCTAATCACCGCGATATTATTTTAGATTCGGCAATTTTACAAGCTGTACTTAATAAAAACAAATATCCAACTACCGAAATAACATTTGGCAGTAATTTAATGAGCAATCCTTTAATTGTTGATTTTGGTAAGGCAAACAGGATGTTTAAAGTGAACCGCGAAGGTAATCTTAGAGAGATACTTAAGAACTCTCAAATACTTTCGGCTTATATAAGGCACACTGTTACCGAAAAAAAAGCATCGGTATGGATAGCTCAACGTAATGGCAGAACTAAAAACGGGGACGATAAAACCGAAACAGCTCTTTTAAAAATGTTAAACATGAGTGGTAAAAACTCCATTTATGAGAATTTTAACGAGTTAAATATTCTTCCGGTTACTATTTCTTATGAATTAGAACCATGTTGCACCGAAAAAGTTAATGAAGTTTATGTTTCATTAACACAAAAATATGTAAAAAAACCGGGCGAAGATATTGCCAGCATTATTAAAGGTCTGACCCAACAAAAAGGCAGAATTAATCTTGCTTTTGGAGAAAAAGTAATTTTACAAACTCCGAATTTTAATGCAAATGAAACGATTAAAGAAATAGCCAATAAAATTGATAACACCATTTACAATAATTACAAATTATGGCAATTCAATTACGTTGCTTATGATTTGTTATATAATTCAACAAAATATTCGGACTTATATAAGCAAAACGACAAAAATGAATTTTTAAAATATAAAGATGAAACAATTGGGAAAATTGAAGGCGATAAAAATGAAATAACAAACATCTTTTTAAATATATACGCAAATCCTGTTGCTAACTTAAGGGGGCTTCTAAAAACACTCAATTCGTCATGCTAAATTTATTTCAGCATCTCAAATTGTCTAATAATCAGATTCCGAAACAAGTTCGGAATGACGTATCGTTAATTTTTAGAAGTCCCCTTAAAACACAAAATCTATATTGTTTTTTTTACAAATAAGCTTTGTTACTTCTCTCGAATTTTTAATAACAATTGGCAATCCACCACCTGGTGTGTTCCAATGGCTAGAATAATAAAAATCTTTTACTTCTTTTAAATTAAAATCGCATGCGGTTGAAGATAAAAACTTTTTATTTGGCAGCCAACCTTGAGTGCTCCCTTTCCAATTATTTGTATATCTTTTAATTGTTGCGGGAGTTGCAATATCAACCATATCAATATCGTCTTTTATTTTACCAGTATGCGATTCTATTGCATCAATTATTTGCTCACTAAATGCTTGTTTTGTATTATTATATTTATCTATATCGGATTGTCTTAAATTAATCCAATACTCACCATTTTTGGTATATAAATTAATCGCAATAAGAGAATGCCCTTTTGGTGCAATACTTTCATCAAAATTCATAATTCTAATTTCCAATCGTTTATAAATATTTCCATCGGGTGATATTATTTCTTTCTTAAGTGGGAATCTAAAAAAATGAGGCAAATAACTAAGGTCTTTTATTACACCATAAGATAATAATACCGAAGAAAAAAATATTTCAAATTTCTTAAGTTGGCTTAATTCTATAACATTTTTATTAATATACTGTTTATCAATTAATTTTAAAAAAGTATAATGCCAATCGGCAGTAGAAACTGTAATGTCGGAATTGCTAACTTGCTCGTTGTTATATATTATTCCAACAGCTTTTTTATTATTAATTAATATTTTTTTTACATCAGCGTTAAAATTTATTTTACCTCCTGACGAAATATATTTTTCTTCAAGTTTTTTAGTAAAAGTTATTGAGCCTCCCATTGGATATCCTGCACTTTTATTGTCGAAATATGCTAAAGGCAAAGCAAGTACAAGCATTTTCACTTCGTCGTCATCATACAATAAACTAAAAGCTTCGCGCAAAAAAGGACTTTTAAATCTTTGTGCAAATTCTAAATTTGTTTCGCGACTCCATTTATAAACAACAGGCAGAATTTCTAAGTACTTTGCCATTTTTACATTTTCTATTACCGACGAAAAAAACGGAAGTTTTTTATTTATAGGAGGCAAATCATATTTTTGCAACAACTTTATATGTTTAATAAATTTCTGAATTACTGGCTTATCTACGGGCGATAAATCAATTAAATAGTTTTTAAATTTTTTTAAATCGGTATAAAAGTGAAAAGTGTTATCGCCATTTTTATCAATGTTTTTATTTAACTGAATATTAATTTTTAACTCGTGATTATGAAACTTAATTGACTTCATATCAATTAACTCCGACCACATTTGATAAAACGAGCTGCCGCTATCGGAACCAATAATCCAATGTGCACTAAAATTTATTGTATAACCGTTTCTTTTCCAGCTTGTACAAAGTCCGCCAGAGTTTGAATGTTTTTCAAAAATCTCGGTTTTAAATCCACACATTTGTAAATAACAACCTGCCGTTAAACCAGAAATTCCAGAACCAATAATATTTATGGTTTTAGTCAATTACTCGAAATTTAATAAAAAAATTACTGGATTAATACTCCTATTCCTTGTCTTACAATATTTATTTCGCCACCTGTGCAATCAATAATAGTAGATGCAATATTTTTCCCATAGCCACCATCAATCATAACATCAACCTTATCTTTGTATCGTTCATAAATTAATTCGGGGTCGGTTGTATATTCAATTATTTCATCGTCATCAATAACTGATGTAGTAAAAATTGGATGTCCTAACTCTCTGACTATTTCTAAAGCTATTGGATTGTCTGGAATCCTTATTCCTACAGTTTTTTTCTTGTTTTGTTTAAACATCTTAGGTACGTTACTATTTGCTTCTAAAATGAAAGTAAATGGACCTGGCAAATTTCTTTTCATTACCTTAAAAATCAAGTTATCGAGTTGTTTTGTATAATCGCTGATATGACTCAAATCGTGGCAAACCAAGCTAAATTGAGCTTTGTCGGGGTCAAGATTTTTAATTTGTGCAATTCGCTCAACAGCTTTTGAAGAGTATATATCGCAGCCTATTCCATAAATTGTATCGGTAGGGTAAATTATAACGCCATCTCTTTTTAAAATTTTTACGATTTTCTGAATCTCTTTAGCATTTGGATTTTCGGGGAATATTTTTGTAATCATAATTTCTGTATTTGAACGTCAAAATTAATGTAATTTCAGAATTAAGCAAAACGAAAATCGTGATTATTAAACGTAACATTATAAACGATTAATGAACAAAGAAATAAATAGAAACAATAAACAATGTATTGCTAATAACTAATGGCTATGTATTAACTATGAATGACAACTGTATGACTATGTATTAACAACTGTATGACAATGAACATAGAACTTTTTTGAACATTAAACATTGAACAATAAACAATTTTAGTTTTTTTACAAATACCATATACCAATTTTTACTACTTCCAAACTTTATTTTTAACAATCTATTGTTAAGAAATTATTAAATCAAAGTAGCATAGAGAAATAGGTAGGTTAAATAAATAAATTTATTTTTATCAACAAAATCATATATTGCATAAAAAGAGCAATATAAGCCAATAAACATAAAAATGTTAATAATAATGTTGAAAAGTAGATTGGTAAAAAGCCAAAGAGTGATATATATTGCAGAACCCAAATCGCGATAAGATTTGTGTTATAAATCAGTTGATTACAATTTCAATAATACCAAACAAAAAATGTTTGTAGAAGAAATGACAGTTAAACAAAAGACCAACAGTGAAGTAAATCAAAAGACTTACAGTTTTGATGAGGCTTTCCAATCTGCACTTGAGTATTTTAAAGGAGATGAACTTGCAGCAAAAGTATGGGTAAACAAATATGCTATCAAAGATTCATATTCTAAAATTTACGAAAAGAATCCCGATGACATGCATTGGCGAATTGCAAGAGAAATTGCAAGAATTGAAAAAAAGTATCCTAACCCATTAAAACTCGAAGAAGTTTACGAACTTTTACACGATTTTAAATATATAGTACCTCAAGGCAGCCCAATGACAGGTATTGGTAATCCTTTTCAAATTGGTTCACTTTCAAATTGTTTTGTTATAGGGCTCGATGGTCCAAGCGATTCGTATGGGGGAATATTAAAAATTGACGAAGAACAAGTTCAACTTATGAAACGTCGCGGTGGTGTAGGGCACGACTTAAGCCACATCCGACCAGGCGGAAGTCCGGTTTTAAACAGCGCTCTAACATCAACAGGGTTAGTTCCTTTTATGGAACGTTACAGCAATTCTACCCGCGAAGTCGCACAAGACGGCAGACGTGGAGCACTTATGCTTAGTGTATCTATTAAACACCCGGATGCCGAAAATTTTATTAATGCAAAATTAGAGCATGGAAAAGTTACCGGTGCAAATGTGTCGGTTAAAATTGATGATGAATTTATGAAAGCCGTTGTTGATGGTAAAACTTATATCCAACAATATCCCGTTGATAGTACTGAGCCTACTAAAACACAAGAAATTGATGCAAAAACATTGTGGAAAAAAATTATTCATAATGCGTGGAAATCAGCCGAACCCGGAGTGTTATTTTGGGATACAATAATTCGCGAATCTGTTCCCGATTGCTATGCCGAACTTGGCTTTAAAACCGTATCTACAAACCCTTGTGGCGAAATACCTTTATGTCCTTATGATAGTTGCCGGTTGTTAGCAATTAATTTATATGGATATATAGAAGAACCATTTACCCCCAAAGCTAAATTTAACTTTACTTTATTTAAAAAACATGTTTTTTATGCACAAAAAATAATGGATGATATTATTGACCTTGAACTCGAAAAAGTTGAAGCAATATTAAAGAAGGTAAAATCTGACCCTGAAAATGAAAATACCAAACAAGTTGAAATAGAACTTTGGAACAAAATTAAAACAAAAGCATTAGAAGGACGCAGAACTGGCATAGGAATTACTGCCGAAGGCGATATGCTTGCAGCTTTAGGATTAATATACGGAACCGATGAAGCAATAGATTTTTCGGTTAAAGTTCATAAAACTTTAGCCATTGAAGCATATCGCTCATCAGTTGAATGTGCAAAAGACAGAGGTCCATTTAAAATTTATGATGCCGAACGCGAGAAAAATAATCCGTTTATTAAAAGAATTAAGGAGTCCGACCCCGAACTATACAAGGATATGGTTAAACATGGTCGGCGTAACATTGCACTTTTAACAATAGCACCAACAGGCACTACAAGCTTAATGACACAAACAACATCAGGAATTGAACCCGTTTTTCGTCCGGTTTATAAACGTAGGCGTAAGGTTAATCCAAACGATAAAGATGTAAAAGTGAGTTTTAAAGACGATATGGGCGATTGCTGGGAAGAATACAATGTTTTTCATCACAAATTTGTTACCTGGTTGCAAACAAATGGTTATCAATTGCAAGATGTAATGAAATATGACCAGGACCAACTCGAAGAATTAGTAAAAACATCACCTTATTATATGGCTACTGCAAACGATGTAGATTGGCTTGCAAAAGTCCGTATGCAAGGTAAAATTCAAAAATGGGTTGACCATTCAATTAGTGTAACTGTAAATTTACCCGAAGACGTTAACGAAGATTTAGTTGCAAAAGTTTATTTAACAGGATGGGAAAGCGGATGTAAAGGGCTTACAGTTTACCGCGAAGGCTCTCGCTCCGGAGTACTAATTGCTGCCGATAACAAAAAAACAAATTCCCCCGATGTTTTACCATTTGAAGTTAAAAAACGCCCAACAGTACTAAAAGCAGATATTGTAAGATTTAATAATAATAACGAGAAATGGGTAGCTTTTGTCGGTGTACTTGATGGTTTTCCTTACGAAATATTTACAGGTATTGATGACGACGAAGTGCTTCATGTTCCAAAATCAATTAATAGCGGTTTAATAATAAAGAGCAAAGACGAACATGGTAAAACCAGATATGATTTTCAATATGTTGATAAACACGGATATCGCACAACTTTTGAGGGATTATCGCGTATGTTTGATAAACAATATTGGAATTATGCTAAACTAATATCCGGAGTGTTACGTTATAGAATGCCAATTACAGACGTTATTAATTTAGTAGGCTCGCTGCAACTCGATGATGCTAATATAAACACATGGAAAACCGGTGTTGAAAGAGCAATAAAAAAATATATTCCCAATGGAGCAAAACCTAAAAATGGCACCAAATGTCCTAATTGCGGACAACACGAATTAGTTTACATGGAAGGTTGTCTTACTTGTAGCTCTTGCGGATATTCTAAATGCGGATAATTGTCGAATAATTATTAATGCGAATCAAGAGTTGGATTTTTTTAATTGGAATTAGCTTCACTGTTTTATTGTTTCATTGTTATTTAACCATTTAGCAATTTAACAATTGTAAATGC
>JAVHRE010000012.1:0-1414 GCA_036171495.1 Bacteroidales bacterium | reverse complement strand
CTACTTCATTAAAAGTTGAAAAATATTGGTCGGTTTCGCCCGGTGAAGAACCTAGCGGATTAGCTTTTGATAAAGAAACACAACGCTTGTTTTCAGTTTGTAATAATAACCTGATGGTTGTTACAGACGCAAAGACCGGAAAAGTAATTACCACTTTACCAATTGGAAGTCGCGTTGACGGGGCTGCCTTTGACCCCGAGAAAAAATGTATTTACAGTTCAAATGGCGACGGAACTTTGACTGTTGTTAAAGAAGAAAGCGCCGATAAATATACTGTTCTTGGAAATATTGCAACTCCAAAAGGAGCCAGAACTATAGCTATTGACACAAAAACTCATCATGTTTATTTGCCTACAGCAGACTTTGGTCCAGCACCTGAAGCTACAAAAGAACATCCAAAACCAAGACCATCAATAATTCCAGGCACTTTTGTAATTCTCGATATTGGTCAATCGAAATAAACCATTAACAGAAAATCAAAAATCCATCAATCGCAAAAAATAAAAAACAAGAGCAGAGAGTGTGTTTGGATTTATGGAACAAAGCATGAATGGATTTATTCAAAATATTTTTATTTTATTTATGAATATAATAGAACAATAAGACATTATCTTTGCACTTATTCTAAAAAACAGTTAATGGGTTCTTGCTGTTTTTTTTGAAAGTTTGGATAAAATTAATTTTTGGAACCCACCAATAAAACAAATTTTTATGAAAAAAATCTTTTTAATGTTAGTTGTGATTAGTGCATTCACATTTGCAGGTTATGCACAAACTACAAACACCACTCCTGTTAAAACTACACCGGTGGCAAAAGACAAAGGCGGTAAACACGAAACACCCGAACAACGAGCACAGAAATCGGTAAACAAATTAGACTCAATTGTGGGACTGACTGCTGACCAGAAAACACAGGTTTACAACCTTGCTATTACACGTGCAAAAAACGTGGATGTTATACGTGAAAAATATAAAGGGCAGTCGGATAAAACGGAACAGGGAAAACAGGAAATACAGTCCGCTCATAAAGAATATCACTCAAGCGTGAAAAAACTCCTTACTCCTGACCAAATGAATAAGTTGAAAGAATATCAACAAGCAAACAAAGCAAATGGCACAAGCAAGCAAGGAAATGAAGATTTGCCTACAGAGAAAGATTAATTGTTGAATTTAATAAGCCGATAATATTAATAACAGGTGGTTGATTCAAATTGACCACCTGTTTTCTTTTATAAACGTTGCCGAAAACCATTTTATTATAGAGATTAGAAAAAATATTTTTCCCGTTATTTTTAAAATAAAAAGAGGTAATTTTGGGAGAAATATAATATGGTGGGTTCTAATCCCGCTTATGCGGGACATTTTTTTCACTTTTGATTAAAAAAAATCGTAGAACCCGTTAAACAATTTTCTT
>JAVHRE010000011.1:0-1416 GCA_036171495.1 Bacteroidales bacterium | reverse complement strand
AGTTAAAAAATCATTTATGATTTTTTTAAAACCTTGCGGACTTAAAACTTTGCGTACATTGCGTCTTTGCGTGACATGATATTTGCGAGAAATATGGAATAAGTTCAATAAAAATCATATTAACTTTGACACTGATTAGTTACTTTACTTCTTGTACTAATATTCTTTTTTTATGAGCAAAATTATTATTCTGCAAATTGTTTTATTTTTTGTTTCGTTTTCAATTTTCGCTCAGGACGATTATTATACCGATAAAACAATTAGATACGATAATTATATTTACAAAGAAAATATTAAAACCCCATTAACTTATCGTCAGGGTTTTGAACTAACGTATCCTTTTGTAGAACTCAATAATACCGATACTATAACTTTTACTTTTGACGAAATTTCTGATAATATAGGCGATTACTATTATACACTTATTCATTGTAACAGCAATTGGCAACCATCGCAGCTATCCGAAAATGAGTTTATGGATGGATTTTTCGAAAATCCTATAACTGATTACAAACAATCATTTAATACTTTTTGCAACTATATTCATTATAAAATTTCGCTCCCAAACGAAAACCTTAAACTAAAAATTTCCGGTAACTATCTGCTTTTGGTTTATGAGAATAATGATAAAAGTAATCCTATACTTACACGTCGTTTTTTTGTAGTAGAAACAAAAACAGAAATTATAGCCAGTATTAAACGTCCAACACAAATTGATTTAATGAAAAGCCATCAGGAAATTGATTTTACTTTAAAAAATGCCTTTACTTGCAACGACCCGTTTAATGATATTAAAGTAATTATTAGCCAAAATTATCGTTTCGATAACACAATTACTACTTTAAAACCACTTTTTGTAAAAGATAATGAATTGATTTATGATTACGAAGAAGGAAATTTATTCCCAGGTGGCAGTGAGTTTCGATGTTTCGATGCTAAAAGCGTTAAATACCAAACCGAACATGTGCAACATATTGATTATGAAAAACCATATTATCATTTTTATCTTTATCCCGACGAAAAAAGAACTTTTAAAATATATTTTCAGTCGCAGGATATAAATGGTAAATTTCTTATAAAAAACTCATTAGGTATTAATAGCGAGATAGAAGCCGATTATTTATATGTAACTTTTTCGTTACCTTATGAAGCTCCATTAATTGATGGAAATCTTTATGTTTTTGGAGCTTTAAGCGACTGGCGGTGCACAAAAATTAATATGATGAAATATAATTACGAAAAAAAGGCTTATCAACTTACTCTTTTTTTAAAACAAGGTTTTTACGATTATCAATATGCTTTTATGAAAGATGGTACTAATGAAGCCGATTTAGAATTTATTGAAGGCAATCATCAACAAACTGAAAATGATTATTTAATTTTTGTTTATTGGCACGATATTACTTCAAAATATGA
>JAVHRE010000010.1:0-1417 GCA_036171495.1 Bacteroidales bacterium | reverse complement strand
TTACGCGGATTTGAACGGATAAAATGGGATTAAAAATATTTAGACGCTGATTTACGCGGATTGATTATGATTTTATTTGCGGAATAATAAAAATACCTTTGTCATTCTGAGTGATTAGCGAAGAATCTTTTCTGAGAGGGCATAAAACAAAAAAATTGGGACGCTGATTTACGCGGATAAACGCTGAGTTATTTTGCAAATTGTTTTTTTTTGAATTTTGTTATTTGTTTATTATTCGTTCTCGAACTTTTATAGCTGGGTTTCCAAAATAAACTCCATAAACTTCTAAATGTTTTGTTACTACTAAATTTGTAGGGTGGTGAGAAGTAAGAAGATGCTGAAATGAATTATTCACTTTGTGAATGAGACACGCTTTGCTAAGTTCAGCATGACGAGGATTGGGGTTTGCATAACGCTCAACTCCTTTCGTAATTGCGATTGAGCTGTAAGATTCTGAAATATTTAATAATTTAAAAGCGAAAGAAGTAATTTGCACATAACAAAAATTACGAATAATATTGGAAATTATATAGTCCAGTCCTCCAAAGTGATTCCTCTTATTCTCTTGAAATGGGCAGTGTTGTTCGTCACCATTGTTAAATTATGTGTAACTGATGTTACGCCAATCAAAAGATCAAAGTCATCAACAGGAGTTCCAACTTTTCTTAATCGTGATTTTTCTTTTGCATAAAGGTCAAGCGAATGAAAAATAGGAACAATTTTTACTCCAGTCAAAAAATTATTAAGTGCTTTTTGGTTTTTATCTTTTTTCTCGCTGTTTTCAACACCAAACTTTAATTCAGCAAGTGTTATTTCGGAAATAAAACAGTTGTCTGGGTCGACTTTCTCAAATGTTTTATTGAGGTCGTACTTACCTTTTATGTAATAAATGCAAGTATTAGTGTCAATGAGGTACTTTTTCAAAATTGTTCAATTTGTCGATTAAAAGACCTGCTGTTACGAATGTCGTTTATAATTTCGTCGGCCGATTGTTTTGACTCCCAGGCACCAAAAGCTTTGAAAAAAGATTTTTTTCTGTCAATAATATCAGTTTTAACTGAAAGAGTAAGTTTGGAAATGAGGTCAAGTTTGTTGTTTGGGCTAAGATTGCTTAATAAACGTAAGTACCCCTCAATAAGTGTTGTGTTTATGTCTATTGCTTTCATTTTGTTATTTAATTAATAATACAAATATAATAAAAATATGTCGTTTTGCAAGTCCTAAATGTTAGAAAATATATAGACGCTGATTTACGCTGGTTTGAACTGATACAAAAAAAGAATTTAGACGCTGATTTACGCTGATAAACGCGGATTGTTTTTTTGACGCGGATTTACGCGGATTTGAACAGATAAAATGGGATTAAAAATATTTAGACGCTGATTTACACAGATTGATTATGATTTTATTTACGGAA
>JAVHRE010000009.1:0-7249 GCA_036171495.1 Bacteroidales bacterium | reverse complement strand
GTTGTAAAAATATTTGCAAGAAATAATGGTAAAACAGTTAAAACCTTGCATATTTTTTATAATTTCTTTATTGTAATAAAGTTATTTTTTCTTGAGGGTTATATTCGAAGCGGTGCGGTGGGCTGTCCACGAAGTTGTGTGAACTGCAATTTTTGGACAAATTATACACAGTGTTACAACAAAGCAATTTCATCTATCAGTCTTCTAAATATGAATAAGTTAAAAAATTGGAGTTGGACTTCGTGGAGGGTTTTTTGTTTCTTTTCCCCCTTTGGAGGGGGTAGGGGGAGGTTGGTGTTGTTGGTGAAAAAAGAAAAATAAAAAAAATCTTAATTGAAATTCACGATTACTAAAATTTCCAAAAAGGGTTTTTAAGGGACGACTATTTACTACAATAAATTTTATTTATCATTTAATTGTCTTACACTTGTTCCGTTCGTTATCGGAATTATTGGACTATTACAGATACAGCATTGGTATTATTCAACTGTTACAGATTTAGCTAAATTTCTTGGTTGGTCAACATCGCAACCTCTTAAAACTGCGATATAATATGAAAGTAATTGCAAAGGAATAACTGCAAGTAACGGAGCAAGAGCTTCGTTAGTTAACGGAACCTCCATAACATGGTCGGCAAGTTTACGAATTAGAGTATCGCCTTCAGAAACTATTGCAATAACAATTCCCTTTCGTGCTTTAACTTCCTGAATATTAGAAACAATTTTATCGTACGATTTATCTTTTGCTGCAATAACAAAAACCGGCATGTGCTCATCAATTAATGCAATTGGTCCATGTTTCATTTCGGCAGCCGGATAACCTTCGGCATGAATATACGAAATTTCTTTTAGTTTTAAAGCTCCTTCTAATGCTACAGGGAATAAATATCCTCTTCCAAGATATAGGCAATTATTAGATTTTTTATAAAGTTCTGCGATTTGTTTTATTTGAGCGCTCTCATTTAATATTTGTTCAATTTTACTTGGAATATTTACTAATTCTTCAACTAAATTTTGATAATTATCATCAGAAATTATTTTTCTTTCGTGTCCCAAAAGCATTGCCATCATTGACAAAACAGTAACCTGTGCTGTAAACGCTTTAGTACTTGCTACACCAATTTCGGGACCGGCATGTGTGTAAACTCCTGCGTGAGTTAAACGAGGGATACTTGAGCCAACAACATTACAAATTCCAATTACAGTTGCACCTTGTTCTTTTGCTAATTTTATTGCTGCTAATGTATCGGCTGTTTCGCCGCTTTGACTAATTGCAATAACTACATCATCAGATAAAATAACAGGGTTACGATAACGAAATTCCGAGGCGTATTCTACTTCAACGGGTATCCGTGCAAGTTCTTCAAATAAATATTCGCCAACCAAACCTGCATGCCATGAAGTTCCACAACCTATTATTATTATTCGTTTTGCCGAAATTAATTTATCCATAATATGATATAATCCACCTAAATGAATTTCATAAGGATTGCGGGAAATTCTACCTCTAAAAGTATCTTCGATTGCGCGAGGCTGCTCAAAAATTTCTTTAAGCATAAAATGGTCGAAACCACCTTTTTCGATTTCACCAATATCTAAATCAAGTTTTTGTATTATTGGAGTAATTTTTACATTCATAATAGTTTTAAAAGTAATTTCGTCGCGGTGAACAATTGCAACGTCATTATCATTCAAATAAACTACTCTGTTTGTATGTTCGATAATTGGAGTAGCATCGCTTGCAAAAAAATACTCCCCGTTGCCAATTCCGACAACTAATGGGCTTCCTTTTCGTGCTGCAATAATCATATCGGGTTCTTGTGTGCAAGTTACTAAAATGCCATAAGCACCTATAACCTTAGTAAGTGCCAAACGAACAGCTATTTCGGCAGATACTTGTCCTTTTAAATAAATATACTCTATTAAATTAACTAATATTTCTGTATCTGTTTCACTTTTAAAAGTATAACCTCGGTCAATGAGTCTTTTTTTTAATCGTGAATAATTTTCAATAATACCGTTATGAATTAGTGTAAAAACACCATTCATAGAAACATGTGGATGTGCGTTAACATCATTGGGTTCGCCATGGGTTGCCCATCTTGTGTGTCCAATTCCAACTGTACCAGAAATATCTTTACCAATTACATATTTCTCAAGGTCAGATACTTTGCCCTTGCATTTATAAATTCTGTTTTCACCATTTAACAAAGCTATTCCAGCCGAATCGTATCCTCTGTATTCGAGCCTTTTTAAACCATTTAAAAGTATTGGATATGCTTGTTTATGACCTATGTAACCAACTATTCCACACATATTACGATTTATGATTTATGATTTGCGATTTATAAATTGTTATATGATTATTGTTTTATTGTCATTCAGTTGTCATACTATTGAATGACCATTGTTTGACTTTATTTTTCTAATTTTTACTTTTTACTTCTAACTTTTTTAAGGTTTAAGATATGTTATAGATAATCTTGTGCCTTTGTTTTTACATTTTGGTCCTCTAATAACCACACGATTAGCACTAACTCTATTATCACTAACAAATAAAGCAAGTCCATAGTCGGTTCTGGTTTTATCCATTAGTTGTTGAACATATCGTGAAATATTAAACCTATAAGTGTTATCGCCCGAATGGAATGTTCCATCAAAATATGAACTTCCAAGAAAATAATCGGGTAAAAACTCATAAGAGCCAGTTGAATTATAACATACTAACAATAATTTAGTTGGGGGTTTAAAAGTAGCATCATAATTATCTACAGGAATAATTAATTCTGCTCTAACAATTGCAATTGTAGAATCTTTTTTTAAACTTGGTAAATATGGAGTTTTAATTTTTGACATTAACCCTGACATTGCTTGTAAATAAATTAATGAGTCGGTTGTTAATGAATCGCCAATAGAATTAATGGTAGATGTTGTATAATCGTGGTTAAATAAATTTACTCTTGCACAACTCGAATTTATTAAGAAATCGAATTTGTTTTGAACTGTATCGTTATGATAATACAATGTTATTTTAGAACGTGCACTTAACAAATCGAAATAAATTATTGCACCACCAGAAGTTATTGATTGTGTTTTAACATAAATACCTTTAAACCAATTAACAAAAGCAGTATTGTCTAAAAAATTACTTGTATTGGCGACATCTACAAATTTTTGTGCAAGCGATAAATTTAACTTAATAGCAATTGAATCAGCGTTTGGTTTTGGAGTATAATTCTGATTTGCTAAAAATAAATTATTGGGAGTATAATTAGAAATATTTAAGTCCGAATAATAAGCAGAATCAATATAAACATCATTTTCCAATTCATAAACAGAAACATTTTGCACAGTGTTAGTATCGCCATAATAGCTGCTATAATCAAGATATAAAACAATAGAGTCGGCAACCGGTGCTGTACCAAAAGTAACATTTGATGTTGACAATCTTATTTGTGTTAAAAAAGAAGCATCGGTTCTTCCAAATACAGGGTCGGTATATGAGCCTAAAAGTGCAAATGTTCTTTCGTCGGTTGAAAGGGAATCTTCTCTTTTTGTAAATGCTTTTAAAGTTACCGTATCTAAGCTGAACCCATTTATTTTATCGCTTCCTGGTTGTAGGTCTAATCCTAAAGTTGATAATTCTTTTTTACACGAAAAAAAAACAATTGTAAAAAAACAAAAAAGCAAACCTGAATATCGAAGCATTAATGTTTTCAATAAGATGTGTTTATATTTCAACGCAATTAGGAGTAAGTATTGAATCGTAGAAACTCGAATAAGCATCAATATAATGCTCTAAATCCTGATATTCGAGTATTGGCTTATCAATTGATTTAATGTATTCAAGTATTTTTGGATTAATATTTTCACTTCCAAGAATTATTCCGTCGGAGTATTTAATTGCAAGTTTCATTATACTAACATAATCGAGCGATGACATTACCTGAAAATCTTTATCGGAAATGCCATCTAAAACAGCTTTTTTCTTAAAATCCTTTGATAAACTTCCATTAAAGTCATCGTCGTAAATAGAAAAAATAACTTTTGTATCATTAAATAACGGGTCTTCGCGAAAAGCTTTTTTAATATATAAAGGTGTAAGTGCAGTAAACCAACCTTGACAATGTACAATGTTTGGCGACCATCTTAATTTTTTTACAGTTTCTAATACACCGCGGGTAAAAAATATAGCACGTTCGTCGTTGTCTGCAAAAACTTTGTCTTCATTATCTTTTACAGTAAATTTCCGATGAAAATAATCTTCATTATCAATGAAGTATATTTGCATTCGTGCCGATTGAATTGAAGCTACTTTAAGAATAAGCGGATGGTCAGTATCGCTTATTATCAAATTCATTCCCGAAAGTCTGATAACTTCGTGCAACTGATTTCGACGCTCGTTTATGCTTCCAAAACGAGGCATAAAAGTGCGGATTTCGCGTCCTTTTTCTTGAATTCCCTGCGGAAGATAACGTCCTATATAAGACATTGGTGTTTCAGGCATGTAAGGGGTAATTTCCTGAGATACAAACAATACTCTTTCTTTTTCCATTTTTGGTTAAAAGGTATTAATTAAATGCAAAGGTACAAAAAATAATGCTTTTAAACAATTTATTTTCATCTTATATTAAAATATTTTTTATTTTTTATCACATGCTATTACAATTCAACTTAATACGATTTAATTAATTTTATAATTTATTTTTTCAATCTTTTTTTGTAACTATTGTTAGAAAGAAAACTCAGTGTTTGATACTAAAAAATTGCCTATTCATGGACCCTTACAACAATAATATTTACATTTTATAGAAAATCTGATAGATTTAATATTGATAGTTTTGTTACTACTCAAGTGCACATTATTTCTCGTACTTCCTGCGTCAGTATAAACTCCGACGCAATTCGGGATTGACAAGGGGGCATGCCCCCTTGTCTCATCTTTGCGAACTTATAAATTATTAACAATCTGTTCCGAAGCTTCGGAAGCTATCGGATAGTTGAAGGTAAAATTCTACATTTTACATTCAATATTCTACATTCATTATTTGTCTTTGTAAATGTAGAACGTCCAATTTAGAATATAGAATTTGTTTAGTCAGTCATAAGCCCTTGCGTACATTGCGGCTTTGCGTGACAACTTTTATGTTGGCTGAGTAGTTACATAGTTTTTAATACAGATACTCTACCGGCATTAACTCCCGAAGTGAATTACTCATATTTATATTTTATAGTTCGACGGATTTGACACTTCGATAAACTCAGTGCAACGCTTCGCTCACCGCAGGCAGGCTCACTGCAAGTTTTTAAAGGTATTCCCCGCAAAAGCGAGGCAGGCTCCCGATAATTCGGGACAAGTTATGAGAACGCGGAGTTTACACTGAGCTTTGCGAATGTGCTAAGTTCGGGACAGGCTATTCTAAAGGTCAAATTGTCCTTTATACTAATTTGACCTAAGAATTGGTATAATATTATAGTAATTTCAAAATTATTGTGACTAACGAGTGGAACTACGAAAAGACGGGCATTGTCAAACCGCTAATATGGTTGTAATTTGTTGTCATTGTCAAGTTGCACGTTTCCGCCCGCTAAATACTAACAGTGTGTTATGTGATGTGCTATTTCATTCGCTCTATATTTTACTTTCGGCTCAAATAATGTTAACTGCTGTTTTTTTGGCAATTGTTCTAAATAGTTTGATATGAAAAGTTCTTTTCCTTTCTGGTCTGAATCTTTCGTTACGTTTCGCATTCCATAAGTTAAGTCCCAAGGAATGATGTTAGCAAAGGAGAACAGCTCTCTGATATATTCGCTATCGTCATAAGTTATGAGCCATTTATGTTTGCAGTTTCGCATTGTTTCTGCAAATTGTTTGTGGTCAAACGATTTGTGTAAATTACCATTTTTTCCATATAGTGCAGATTTTGTTGCAGAAAAATAAGGTGGGTCAAGAAAAATAAATACGTTTTCTCCGTCTTTTTTTACTAATTCTTCGTAGTCAAGATTTGTTATTGTTGAACCGTTAATTACTTTAGCAAATTGATTAAGTCGTTGAATACTACTTTCGGTAAAACGACCAGTAAACGCTCCTTCACTAAAACCACCACTTAAACTTGTTCCTGAAAATGTTATTCGATTGTAGATAAAAAACGCTGCTGCTCTTTCTAAATCGTTAAAACCATCTAAATTTTTATTTAAAAACTTATGCAATTCTTTACCAATTGGAAATTTATTTCGCCATTCATAAATTTTATCAATTAAAGTATCTACATCTTTTTGTGTCATTTCCCAAAATTTAAAAAGTTCTAAATAGAGGTCGTTAACCCAAAACTTTTTATTTGGAAATCGTTGTTTGGCATAAATAAAAATTGAGCCACCGCCTAAAAATGGTTCTCTAAATTCGTCAAATGCCGGCAATAGAGTTGATATTAATTCAACTGCTCTACTTTTACCACCGGGGTATCTTAATGGACTTTTTATCATTTTGAGTATTGTATTTTAATGATAAATTTATTTTGTTTGGCTTCTTTTATTGCAGTTTCAACAAGAAGAATTTGAGTGTCTGAAAAGTTATTAATCTTGAAGAATTTAGTCAATTCACTTTTTATGCTATTAGATGAAATACTTCCTTTAAGTTTTGAAGATGTTAAACATAAGACTGCTTCACTTTTAATTTTTATTCCGTTTGCTGTTACCTCCGATAGATTGCAATACAAAATCATTTTCAACAAACCGTCTTTAATGTCGCCTTTACTCGGAAGTATTGCATTTTTACTGTGTTTTCCTTCTATTAAACTTATTTTGTCTTTAGTAATTAAAATTTCATCAACTGTCAAAAAATATTGTCCACCTAAATAGTTGGTTATAGTAACTTTTGCTTTTGATAGTGTAGATAAACTTTCTTTTGGTTGAAAAGTTACAAATTCTCTTGATTGTGCTTTTTCTGCTTTACCTCTTGAAAAAGCCATAAACAATGAAACATCTTTTCCTATTTTATTTTGAAAACTTTCCAAACCCTTTGAACCATGAAGTTTTACGCCAGTTGATTTTTCAATTTTAGTGTAGGAAGATTTTACTTTGTCAATGATGTGATGCAAGTTAGTATTGAGTTCGTTTAAATTCCAATGCAATGCCGAGCTATGATATTGTTCAATTTCTTTAATTTTAGAAAGAACATATTTATTGTCAAATTGTTGGTTGGTTATTTTTTGGTCTGCTTTTTCTGCTTTTGTGTAATAAGCAAAAATTAC
>JAVHRE010000008.1:4773-7283 GCA_036171495.1 Bacteroidales bacterium | reverse complement strand
GCAGTTTTTAAATTCAGTTTTGGCTTGCCACTTACAATTGCAGATTTTCAAGCACCTTCGGTATGTTTAAATACTCCCGTTCATTTTACAAACACAAGTCAACTTGCAACAAATTACTTATGGAATTTTGGCGATGGAGATACTTCCACTGCATTTGAACCTACTCATACATACACAAATTCAGGCACATATACAGTTACCTTAATTGCCAGTCATCCAACCTCTTGTAATGTTGCAGATTCTGTTTCTTTAACTATTATTGTAGAACAATTATCCATTAGTACTAATGATACATCGCTTTGTGTTGCAAACTCTTTAAATATTGGCGTTAATGTAAATGGGTCAACCAATGGAATTACATATTACTGGTCATCTAATAGTAATTTTACTGATACATTAAATTCTAACCATAACGATAATATACTAAATGTAAATCCAACACAAACTACAACTTATTACGTTCATGTTTTTTCTCCACATTGTGATGTTATTGACTCGGTTAAAGTTACTTTAAATTCATTAAATATTTCAACATCTCCGGATACAACATTATGTCCCGGAAATAATGCAACTATTCATGTTTATTACAATGTATCGGGCGATACATTAACTTATTTATGGTCGCCAACATCAACTATAATTTCAGGACAAAACACTTCGTCGCCTCATGTATTACCGACACAAGATACATGGTATCATGTTACAGTAACAAATCAAAACGGATGTTCCTCAAAAGATTCTGTACACGTTATTATTGACCAGTTCGCATTAAATACTGGCAATGTGCAAAATGTTATTTGTTATAATGCTTGCAATGGTTCAATTTCTGTGAACCCTGTAAACGGAACTTATCCTTATGCTTACAATTGGAGCAATGGAGACTCAACAGCTACTATTAATAATTTATGTGTAAATAATTATTCTGTAACTGTTACCGATAATATTGGTTGCTCTCATACACTTCCATTTAATATTACTCAACCGCCGTTATTAATAGCTTCAATTTCAAGTTTATCTCCAGCATCATGCGATCCAAGTCATCCAAATACCGGCTCTGCAGTTGTAACCCCATCGGGCGGAACACCAGGATATACATATACATGGAATAACTCTTTACACGACTCATTAGTCACAAATCTGTATGTTGGAAATTATCATGTTACAGTTTACGATGCAAATAATTGCGACACAGTTTTATCGGTATATATTGTTGACCCATCTAATTTAGCAATATCCTCAACAACTCAAAATACACAATGTTATGGTTCCTGCGATGGTAGTGCTCAAGTTAATATAACTACCCAAGGTGTTCAACCATACCATTATTTATGGAACAATGGAAGTGACAGTACACAAATAAATAATTTATGTTCGGGATATTATATTATTACCGTAACTGATTCACAATTTTGTGCAAGAGTAAATTACGTTTATGTAAATCAACCCGATTCAATAAAGTCAAAAATAACGTCATCTGGAATTAGTTGTAATGGCGGAACTACTTCTGCAACCGGTTCAGTAATTCATGGTGGAACAGCACCATTTACATATTCATGGAGTACAGGAACTTCCGGACCATCAATAACAAATCTAACACCAGGCACATACTGGCTTTATGTAACTGATGCACATGGTTGTCCCGATTCAACATTTATAGTAATTACTCAACCTGAAAAATTAGCTTATGATACCGTTACAACTCAAACCACTTGCGGAACATCGTGTAATGGAGCAATTCAAATGCCTGTATATGGAGGAACACCATCTTACCATTATATATGGAGCAATGGTTCAACCTCATCAACAATTTACAATTTGTGCGAAGGAGTTTACACAGTTACAATTAACGATAGTAAAGGATGTAGCTTAACTGAATCTTTTAATATCTGGAATTTAGATTCTCATCCTCAAGTAGATGCAACAACAAATAACAATACTATTTTTGCAGGGCAAACCACAAATTTATTTGCTCTTTCAAATTCGAGTTATCACTTTACATGGTTGCCAAACAGTACTATAAATGGAGTTCATTTACAAAACCCAACAGCATCGCCAACAGAAACAACAACATATCAAGTAACAGTTTTAGATGGTTATGGCTGTACAAACATTGATACTGTTACAATTTATGTAATTGACATTGAATGTAGCGAGAAATATATATATGTGCCAAATGCCTTTACTCCAAATGATGATAATAATAATGACGTACTTTATATAAAAGCAGATATTGCTTCAAAACTATATTTTGCCATTTACGACAGATGGGGCGAAATGGTATTCTCAACTACAGATATTAATAAAGGTTGGGACGGAACTTATAAAGGTAAAGCATTAGACCCTGCAGTTTTTGCTTATTATTTAAAAGTTACCTGTATTGATAATGTTCAATTCGAGAAAAAAGGGAACATAACTTTAATTAGATAATTCAGGTTTATAGATTTGACAACTTTTAAAAAGTTGTCAAATCTTGTTAAAATAATTTTTTATGAAAAAGTTTTTTAAAATTT
>JAVHRE010000008.1:0-4673 GCA_036171495.1 Bacteroidales bacterium | reverse complement strand
TACAAAATGAAAAGGAAATTGTGAATAAAAAGTTAGTAATACAAAAATAAATAACACGATAAATTTGATAAATTTGACAACTTTTAAAAAGTTGTCAAATTTCAAGTTGTCAAATTTCACAAAACATAAAACATGGCAAAAACAGAACACTATTATACCAAGTTTGAACAAGATAAATTCTATCACGTTTACAACAGAACCGTAGATAGAAAACCAATGTTTTGTAATGATGGAAATTATGAATTCTTTCTGAAAAAATACGATGAATACTTATCGTCTGTCATTGATACTTATGCCTATTGTTTATTAGGAAACCATTTTCATTTACTGCTGCGTATTCAAGATTTGACAACTTTTAAAAAGTTGTCAAATCTAAAAACCGACAAACCCGACCATGAAATTGTCAGTCATCAATTTCGTAAATTTTTTCAGTCCTATGCAATGGCATTTAATAAACAACAGGATAGAATCGGAACATTGTTTCAAACACCATTTAAAAGAGTATTGGTAAATAACGAAACATATTTTACCAGATTAGTTTATTACATTCATGCAAATCCACAATTGCACGGATTAATTGATGATTTCAGAGAATGGAAATGGAGTTCGTATAATAGAATATTGATAGATGAACCAAGTAAATTAAAAAAACTGGAAGTGTTGAATTGGTATGGAGATAAAAAACAATACGAACAATATCATTCTGAAAAACATCAAATGATAAAAGAAGAAAAGTTGTTTTTTGAAGATGATAATTAACAATACAAGATTTGACAACTTTTAAAAAGTTGTCAAATCTAAAAAACGATAAACAGGAAGCTTCAATAAGGTAATTATGAAAAAAATTTATTTAATACTTCTCTTTGGATTATTTCTGGCAATTACGTCTTTTAGTCAGGATATTCACTTTTCGCAAGCAGATTTATCGCCTATTAATTTAAACCCTGCATTAACAGGTATGTTTAATTCTGATTACAGAATACATGCTAACGAACGCACTCAATGGCGAAGTGTTACAACACCTTACAAAACATTTTCCTCGACATTTGATGCTGCTTTAAGGCAATTTCCTGTAAATGGATTTTTTGGAGCTGGAATTGTTTTTAATACCGATAAAGCAGGTGATGGTGATTTTAGTACAAATCAAATAAAATTAGCAATTGCTTATCATTATAAACCGCAAAAAGACACAAGTTTGATAATTTCCGGCGGTTTCGATTTTGCTTATAATCAACACAGTATAAATTACTCCAAATTTTATTTCGGAAGCCAATACAATGGGTACACATACGATCCAAATATTTCCAGTGGCGAAAACTTTCCATTAAACAACATGCATTATTTTGACGGTTCACTTGGCTTGTCGGCAAATTATATATATAAAAACGTACCTATTGAAGCAGGAATTGCATATCACCATTTGAATAAACCAAAACAATCTTTTTATGCTCAATCGCTTGTTGAACTTGATAGTAAATTCGATTTTCATGCTTCGGCTAATTTTGCTTTATCAGAAAAAACTTTTTTGCTTCCTACAATATTTTGGTTTAGGCAAGGAAAGTTTAATGAACTAAATATTGGTGGACTTGCTCAACGTAAACTAAACAGCATTGCATTTCGTTCAATTTATTTAGGCGGTTGGTTAAGATGGAAAGATGCCGGAATACTTTGTTTTGCATTTGATTATCAGAATTTCAGAGTTGGGTTAAGTTATGACGTTAACATATCAACATTAAAAGTTGCAAGCGCCGGTAAAGGAGGTTTAGAAATATCTATTCGTTATATTTTTGGAAATCCTAACAATTCACAAATTCCTAATAAGCATATTTGTCCACCATTTATTTAATTATTAGAATGAAAAATCAAATATTATTTCTATATACAATTTTTGCTTTATTAAATATTTCACAAGCACAAAATATTCGTCATTTTATTAGAAATGGCAACAAGTCTTTTGAAGTCGAAAATTTTGAAGCAGCCGAATATTTTTATTCAAAGGCGATTCAATTAAGCGAAACTCCACCGGTTGCATGGAAACTCGCCGAAGCAGCAAGAATGAACAGAGATTATAACATTTCTCAAAAGTGGTATCAATTTGTAGCCGACCGCGAAATTACAAGTAATCCTCTTTCTACATTTTGGCTTGCAACTGTTCAAAAAAGTATTGGCTCATATCAGAAAGCTCAATTAAATTTTAGAAAATATTTTAATGCAAACATCAAAAATAAAGACTATTATACCGAAAAAGCCCGACACGAAATAACATCATGCGAAAATGCTTTATTTTTAACTTTTAATCCTGTTGAAACGCCTTTTAAAAGATTAGATACAACTTTTAATAGTAAATACAGCGAATTTCAAATAGCCGATTTTGGCGATACATTAAAATATCTCACTTCGCTTAGACCAATAAATAATAGCGACAGCATAACATTTTACTCCAAACTATTATCATATAAAAAAATTGACTCAACAAAATTTAACAAAAGTTTATTAGACACAAATATAAATTTACCAAATAAAAACATTTCAAGTTTTACTTTTGTTACGGAAAATAACAAAATAATTTTTTCTGCCTGCGAAAGAAAAAAAGGAAAATTTTATTGTCAGCTTTATCAATCGGAAAAAACAAATGAGCAATGGATGCCCCCATCGTTGCTTCCCGATTTTATTAACTCAAAACAATTTACTACAACAAATCCATGTTTTGCTAAAACTCAAAATGGCAATTATCTTTTATTTGCATCGGATAGAGATGGAGGTTATGGTAAACTTGATTTGTGGTACAGCAAAATTGACAGCATTGGAGATTATACAGAGCCAAAAAACTTAGGAAAAAACATAAACAGCATTGATGATGAGTGCTGCCCATTTTATGATGCAAAAACTCAAACTTTATATTTTTCGAGCGAATGGTTTGATAATTTAGGAAATACCGATATTTTTTCGGTTCAAGGCAATATAGAAGATTTGAAATATCCACAGAACATCGGGTTTCCTTTAAATTCATGTAACTACGATGTTTATTACAATATCTCTTCTGACCGCAGTTATGCATATTTTTCATCAAACAGAACATTAGACAAAACAGCTTCTATAGCAGGTTGTTGCAACGATATTTTTCAAATCACATTGCCTAAAGAAAAAACCGACAGCATTTCAAAAAAGAAAATAGAAACTAAACTTAAACAAAAATCAGTTGAACTGATTCCAATTTCATTGTATTTCCACAATGATGAACCAAACCCAAGGACTTGGGATACAACAACTAATTTTAATTATGCCACAACAGCCGAACTGTATATAAATATGCGGGATGAATATCAAAAAATGTGGTCGCAAAATTTAAAAGATGAAGCAAAAAATAAAGCTTTAACCGAAATAGAAAACTTCTTTTTAGATAGCGTAGAAAAAAACTTTGATAAACTTGTGAAATTCACTCAATTAATGGAACAATTACTCGAAAAAGGGCAAAATATTGAAATAACTATCAAAGGATATGCAAGCCCTTTAAACAGTAATGCCTATAACACAAATCTTTCGAAACGTAGAATTCAAAGTTTAGTAAACTTTTTTAACGAATATAAAGGTGGGGTTTTTATACCTTACATAAATGGTAACAGTTCAAATGGTTCAAAATTAATTATTACAAGGGAAGCATTTGGCGAAGAAATGGTGACTAAAGGTGTTAGCGATAATTTATATGATGTTCGCAATTCTGTTTACAGCCCTGCAGCTGCTTGCGAAAGAAAAATAGCAGTTATTGCAGTATCTTTTACAAAATAAACAATGAAACAAAGTGAAAACATTAATCATTAATCATTAATCATTAATCATTAATAAGAAATACTTTCAAAATTTCGATATGGAGAAATTTTTATATTTTATTATTTCAGTAATTTTAATACCGACAGCTATCGGCACTGCCTGCACTAAAGAGCATCGCTGCGATTGCTTTGTTTCTAACGGAAAAGAATTTGAAGAAGTACGTAATTTAACATCATTTTCCGAAATTGAAATAAATAATGTATTTGATGTTACATTTAAAGTTGATACTGTAAACAAAATTAAAATTACTACTGGCAAGCATCTAATAAAGGGTATAGAAACAAAAGTAGAAAATAACCGGCTTTACATTAATAACACTAATAAATGTAATTGGGCAAGAAGTTATGAGGGTAGAATAAAACTCGAAATTTCTTTTAATAAATTAACCTACTTAAATTTAAAAGGAAGTTGCGATATTAATTGTACCGATACTATTAAAGCTAATGAGCTTAAAGTTGACGACTGGGCAGATATTTCTAATGTTAATATGATTGTTGATTGCTCTACATTAACTTTTGCATTACATTCCGGCACCGGTAATATTAATTTAAAAGGTAAGGTAGGAGTAGGATATTATTGGAATCATGGCTATAGCTATTTTAATTTTTATGATTTGCCAACTGTGTATTGTTATATTATGAATAATTCTACAGGCAATTGCTATTTGACAGTTAATTACGAGATTGGAGCTAAAATATATGGAGCAGGAAATATTTACATGAACGGAAATCCTTCAAATATTCTTGTAAACCAATATGGTACAGGAGAATTTATAAGAAATTATTAAAGGTATGATTTCGGATTTATGATTTCGGATTTATGATTTCGGATTTATGATTTCGGAT
>JAVHRE010000007.1:0-1427 GCA_036171495.1 Bacteroidales bacterium | reverse complement strand
ATATTGTAACTGGTTTAATAATGATGTGGGGACGTGGCTTAAGTGAGTTTGGTGCAGTAGTTATAATTGCCTATCATCCTATGATTACACCTGTATTGATTTATGAAAGATTTAATTCATTTGGATTAAGTTATACAAAGCCGGTTACAGTATTATTTATTGCAATTTGTTTATTGATTTTTATAATCATGAATATAATTTCAAGAAGACGAAAAGATGTTGGAACTCGTTAATATTAATAAGAAAATCGGAAAGTTTTCGCTTTCTAATATTAATCTTAAAATTAATAAAGGCGATTATTATACATTGTTAGGTGAATCCGGTGCTGGAAAAACAATGCTACTCGAAATAATTTCTGGAATTGTAAAACTAGATTCAGGAAAAATTATTTTAAATGGAAAAGACATAACATATATCCCAATACAAAATAGAAATTTTGGGATAGTGTATCAGAATCAGGCATTATTCCCCCATATAAATGTTTTTGAAAATATTGCATTCTCATTAAAATGTAAAAAAAAACAAAGAGCATTAATTGAATCTACAGTTAAAGCTATATCTGAAGAGACAGACATATTACATTTACTTAACAGAAATGTTACAGATTTATCGGGTGGCGAAGCACAACGAGTAGCAATTGCCCGAGCACTTGCAACAAATCCTGAAATATTATTGCTCGACGAACCACTTTCTTTTTTAGACGTTAATTTAAAGCATGAAATAACATCGTTGCTTCGAAAAATTAATAAAAAAGGACAAACAATAATTCATGTTACTCATAATTATAAAGAAACAGTTTTACTTTCAAATCGTATTGCTGTTATTGGTAATGGTAAAGTAATTCAGGAAGGAATTATAAACGATGTGTTTCACAATCCTAAATCAAAATTTGTTGCAAACTTTTTAGGAATAAAGAATTATTACTTTGGAAAAGTATTAGAAATTAACGGGCAAAAATATTTTGAAACAAATGATATCCGATTTATTGTTTCAAATAACTTTCCTCTTGGCAAAATAAATGTTTGGATTAAAAATAACAACGTACAAATTATTAACGTTAAAAACAGAAATGATTTTGACAACAAGTTTAAATGTAAAATAATTGCTCTTGAACCAACTTCAAAAGGTATTGAAATATACACAGATATTGGAGTGCCAATTTATTTATATGTAAATAACGGCATCTTTAAGGAAAACACAATAATGCAAGGTTCAGATATTGAAATTGGAATTAAATCAGAGGATATTTGTTTTTAAGATATTATTTAATCACTGATGTTACGCAAAAATAAATATAATTTTGCATAAAATAAGACATAAGTGTTAATAACATAGCATCATAATATCAGCTGCCCCGTCCTTTAGGGCGGGGGCTAAAAGGAATATAATTTAAAACCAAGGGCTTTAGCCCTTTTAAAACAATAGAC
>JAVHRE010000006.1:0-1429 GCA_036171495.1 Bacteroidales bacterium | reverse complement strand
TATATACACACCTTGTTCCGCTTCGGCGGAACAAGGGCAAATATGCAAGGTTTTAACTGTTTTACCATTATTTCTTGCAAATATTTTTACAACTTTATTAACTTAACTAATTGACATTTAATAAATATAATGCTTTTTAAGGGACGACTAAATAATTACAGATAAGGGGACTTCTAAAAATTAACGATACGTCATTCCGTCCTAAATCAATCCTGAAACAAGTTCAGGACAAGACAACGCTTAGAATGGACTTTACAGGCAAACACTATTTATCAGGCAAGTATTTTTTGACTTTAAATAACAATTTCTCTAAATCAATTGGTTTAGAAATATAGTCAACACAACCTAATTTCATGCTTTTTTCTTTTTCGGTTGTAACGGCGAAAGCCGTTTGGGCAATAATTGGTAATTTAGGTTTTATTTCTAAAATTAATTTAATGCTTTCATAGCCATCCATCACTGGCATTTGAATATCCATAAGCACTATATCAATTTTGTTATTTGTTTTTGCAAATTCAATGGCTTCTGAGCCATTTCGGGCACGTATTAAATTTATTTTTGTGTCGGAAAGCATTTCTTCTATAAACATAAAGTTAATATCGTCATCTTCGGCAACCAATATTGTATAATTACTGAAATCGTTTTTTGTTTGCGCCGGAAATTCTGTTTCGCTATTAACTGTATTGCTATCAACAATTTCGACAGGAATTGTAAAATAAAAAATACTGCCTTTTCCCCATTCCGATTCAACCCAAATTTTACCACCTAATAATTCAATAATATTTTTTGAAATTGTAAGTCCTAATCCGGTTCCGCCAAATTTACGCGAAATTGATAATTCTAATTGAGTGAACCGTTCAAAAATTTTAGAAATATTTTCTTGTTTTATGCCAATGCCCGAATCTTTTACATAACAGTTTAATTCATTATCTTTTATTGAGCAACCGTATTCTATTTTGCCTTCATTAGTAAACTTTACAGCATTAGAAAGTAAATTTAAAAGCACCTGTTTTAATCTTAAAGGGTCGGTAACAATGTTCAAATTAAAATTATTGTTGTTATTGTAAATTAGTTCGATGTTATTTTTATTAATTGCTTTAAGTTCTTGTTTATAATGTAAATGCAAACCGTTTATAATTGAAGTGAAATTGCATGGAGATTTTTCAATTGTAAGTTTTCCCGACTCTATTTTTGCAATATCAATAATATCGTCAATTAAACGCAATAACAATGATGAATTTGCATTAATCTGAGAAATGTAATTCTCTTTTTTTTCAGGAGAAATTTCAGATTTATTTAACAAATTAGAAAATCCTATTATGCCATTTATTGGTGTACGAAGTTCGTGGCTCATATTTGCCAAAAATGCAGATTTTAATTTATCGCTTTCTTCGGCTTTTTCTTTAGCTAAAATTAATTCCAACTCTAC
>JAVHRE010000005.1:0-1430 GCA_036171495.1 Bacteroidales bacterium | reverse complement strand
TGTATTCATTTATTTTCTTTTTGGCGCGTAATCCCGATCCTAAAAAATGGCACCTTACCAAAAAGAATCAAAAAAACCGCATTGTTAATATTTTGCAAAGGTACGTTTTTATTTTATAAATAAAGCATTACAATAAGTTATTTTTTATAAAATTGTTATATTTTTGCAAAAAAATAAAAAATCAATTTATGAAAAATCTATTTTATTTATTTGCAATTGTAACAATAGGGACATTAAATTTCTCTTGTAATAATAACGGGAATAAATCGGCTAACGATAGCTTAAATACCAAAACAATTTTTATAGATAGTTTTTTGGCTTCGCCAGATAATTGGGCAAACAAAGAAATTACAATTAAAGGCACTGTATCGCATGTATGTCGTGAAAGTGGTAAGAAATTGTTTTTATTCGACAAAAACCCAGATAATACAGTAAAAATAAATGCAGGCGGGCAGTTTTCGGTTTTCGACATTGCTTTAGAAGGTAGCGATGTAGAAGTAAAAGGTAAAGTTATTGAAGATGCACGAATTGACGAACAATACTTAACAGAATGGGAAACTGAAATTAAAAACTCTATTGACGATGGAGTTGTAAAAACTTGCAAAGCCGATGGTAAAACCGTTACCGGGCAAGCAAAGCAAAACAACAAACAAGTTGTAAGAACAGATTCAGTTAACGACCCTTATGCCGAAGTTAAAGAAATGCGTAAAAAACTTGAAGAAAGCGGAAAAACTTATATTCCTATTTATGCAATTGAATGTATAACACTTAAGGAAATCAAAAAACAATAAACACATTGCGATTTTATTTAAGAAGTTTTGGTAAGCAAAGCAACCAATATTTTTAGAAAATGGAATAGAATTATCCATCGCGATTTTGGATATTTCTTTTTTGGAATTACTGTAATTTATTGCATCTCAGGAATTGCTGTAAATCATAAAAAAGACTGGAACCCAAATTATAACATTGAGCAAAAATCAATTAAAATTGAACATCTTTTACCACGCGAATATATTGACGATGCATTTGTTAAAATACTTTTAAGAGGAATTGGTGAAAGCGACGAATATAAAAAGTTTTATTTCCCTTCGAGTAACGAATTGCGAATATTTTTAAAAAACAGCGGTTCCGTAACAATTGACTTAAACACAAAAAATGGTTATATTGAAACAATAAGCAAACGCTCATTATTTTACGAGTTTAACTTTTTACATTACAATCCAGGTAAATGGTGGACATGGTTTTCGGATATTTTTGCAGTAGCGTTAATTTTAATTTCAATCTCCGGATTGTTTATTATTAGCCAAGGGAAAAACAGCCTAACTCGACGAGGCGTTTGGTTTATTATAGCAGGACTTATTTTACCAATTTTGGCAATGTTTTTATTGTAAAATATAGCATCTGTTCTTTTTTTATTCATTAAAAAATTC
>JAVHRE010000004.1:2460-7324 GCA_036171495.1 Bacteroidales bacterium | reverse complement strand
TTATTTTTTAATCAACAGTCAATTGTTAATTTTGCGTAACATCAGTTATTAATAATTAATGCGAATCAAGAGTTGGATTTTTTTAATTGGAATTGGTTTCATTGTTTTATTGTTTCATTGTTATTTAACCATTTAGCAATTTAACAATTGTAAATGCTTAATTGTAAATTGTAAATGGCAAATTAATTAAGCATTAACAATTAAGCATTAACAATTCTACCAATATGTTGTCCCGGAGTTTATCCTGACAAAGGAAGGGGGACTTTTAAATTTCAACCCTTGATTCGCATAATTAATCATTAATCGTTAATCTAATCAACCTAATAACTCATTAACAACTATTTGATATTTAAAGAATTAATAATATTTTCGATTTTTAAATCAAGTTTTAAACTTGTTGAGTTAAAATCGTTTGGCGAAGCTAATTTTTCTTTTACTCCGAAATAAAATTTAATTTTAGGTTCTGTTCCCGATGGGCGAATGGAAACAATTGAACCATCGGTTGTTATAAATTGCAACACATCTGATTTTGGTTGTTCAATTGTGCTTTTTGTACCGTTTGTAAAATCATGAGAAATTTGTAATTGATAGTCTTTCATGCATACAATTTTTGATGATGCGATTTCGGAAGGTGGGTTTTGTCTGAAATTTTTCATCATCTTTTTGATTTCTTCTTTGCCATCGCTGCCTTTTTTTGTAATTGAAAGTAAAGATTCTTTGTAAAATCCGTATTTGCAATAAATATCTAAAAGCAAATTATATAATGATTTCCCTTGTTCTTTTGCCCAAGCGGCACATTCTGCGAGCATAGCACATGCCGATACAGCATCTTTATCGCGAACATAATCGCCAACTAAAAAGCCGTAACTTTCTTCGCCACCGCATATATATTTCTTTTTCCCTTCGTTTTCGAGAATTACTTCTGCAATATATTTAAAACCAGTAAGTACATCGAAATATTCTACATTAAAATCGTTTGCAATAGCTGCCAGAAGTTCACTTGTAACAATCGTTTTAACAATAAATTCATTTCCTTTAAGTTTTTTATTTTCTTTCCATTTATTAAGCATGTAATAAGTTAAAATAGTAGCTGTTTGATTTCCATTTAAAAGAATATGGTTTCCTTCGTTGTTTTTAACAGCTACTCCAACTCTGTCACCATCAGGGTCGGTTGCCATAACAAGGTCTGCATCAACTTTTTTAGCAAGTTCTAATGCTAAATTCATAGCAGCTTTTTCTTCAGGATTTGGACTTATTACTGTTGGAAAATTTCCATCGGGAATAGCTTGTTCTTTTACTATATTGACGTTTGTAAAACCTATTTTTTGAAGTGTTTTAGGTACAAGATTTACACCGGTTCCATGAATTGGAGTATAAACAATTTTTAAATTGTGCTGATTTTTTATTGAAGCAGGAGATAATAGTGTTTTAATTATTTCATTTACATATATTTCGTCAAATTCTTTTCCTAAAATTGAAATAGCATCAGTTCGTTTTTCATTTTTTACATCGCTAAAAGATTTTATAGCATTTACTTCATTAATAACATTTTTATCGTGAGGTGGTACAAGTTGTCCGCCATCGGTCCAATAAGCTTTATATCCATTATATTCTTTGGGATTATGAGATGCAGTAAGCATTACACCTCCAACGCAATGTAAATTTCTTACAGCAAAAGAAAGTTCGGGAGTAGGTCGTAACGATTCAAAAATAAATACTTTAAATCCGTTTGCAGAAAATACATTAGCAGTAACTTCAGCAAAATTTTTACTATTGTTACGGCTATCATAAGCTATTGCAATTTTTAAATCTTTTTGTTTAGGAAAAGATTTATTTATATAATTGCAAAATCCCTGAGTAGCCATTTGAACAGTATAAATATTCATTCTATTTGTTCCAACGCCCATAATTCCGCGTAAACCGCCTGTTCCAAATTCGAGGTTATCGGCAAAGGCTTCAATTAACTCTATGGGATTGTTAAGCAAATCTTTAATTTTATCACAAGTTTCTGAATCATAACCACTTTGCAACCATTTTTCGGCTTTTTGAGTTGCAATTTGAAGTTTTATATCTGACATATATTATTGTTGTTTTATTTTGTTTATGCAATTTTCGAGACTATCCCGCCAGTGAGGAATTTCAATGTTAAAAGTTTCAATAATTTTGTTTTTGTTTAAAACACTGTACAAAGGACGCTTTGCCGGGGTAGGAAATTCTTTTGTTTCAATAGGTTTTACTTTACATTTTAAATTCGCTATTTTCATTATTTCTATAGCAAAATCGTACCAACTGCAAATTCCATTACCTGAATAGTGAAAAATGCCTGATTTAAAAAATTCATTTTTTTCTTCTGTAATCGAAATAATTTGAAGAATAACACGAGCAAGGTCGCGGGCATAAGTAGGACTTCCAATTTGGTCGTTTACAACATTAATTTCGTCGCGGTCGGCACCAAGTTTTAGCATTGTTTTTACAAAGTTATTACCGAATGATGAATAAAGCCATGAAGTTCTGATAACTATACTTTGAGTATATCTAAGTGCTTCAATTTCACCTTTATATTTTGTTAAACCATAAACAGATTTCGGATTAGTTTGAGATGTTTCAATGTATGGTGCATTCGTCTCTCCATCAAACACATAATCGGTTGAAATATGAAAAAATTTAATTTTAAAGTTCGCCGATAATTTTACTAAATTTGAGACAGCGGCAACATTTATTTTTTCTGCGTTTTTAACGTTAGATTCGGCTTTATCTACTGCTGTATATGCAGCGCAATTAATTATATAACTTATTTTGTTATTATTGAAGAATTGTTTTAATATGGGGACATTTGTTATATCTAATTCATTTATATCGGTAAAAATAAAATTAAGGTTATTAAATTCCTTGCTTAATTCTTTAATCTCATTACCTAATTGTCCATTTGAGCCTGTTACAAGTATGTTTGCCATATTTTAAAAAATAAAATTATATTCAGCATTGTTAAAAAGGGGTTGCTGTTTATCCTTATCGGAAACAATGCATTTGCTATCATCAATTTCCCAATTTATTGAAAGAAATTTATCGTTGATATTTATTCCACGTTCGGCACTTTTCTGGTATAAGCCATCACATTTATAAATAAAAATTGCTGTTTCGGACAAAACCGAAAAGCCATGTGCAAATCCACGGGGAATGAGTAATTGCAATTTGTTTTCGGAACTTAATTTTTGACCAAACCATTTGCCAAAAGTAGGACTGCCTTTGCGTAAATCAACAGCAACATCAAAAACATTGCCTTGTAAAACCCGTACAAGTTTGGCTTGTGGGTATGGTTCTAATTGATAATGTAATCCGCGAACAACCCCTAAAGTTGATTTTGATTCATTATCTTGTATAAATTTATAATTTAAACCTAAATCTGCAAATTGTTTTTCGTTAAATGATTCGAAGAAATATCCACGCTGGTCGGTAAAAACGGTGGGTTCAATTACTACGAGTCCCTTAATAAATGTTTCAATAATTTTCATGTGTTTTTATTTCCTAACTTTTTTATATCCTTTTCAAATAGATTGATAAGATTGAAGGAGATTGAATGAGATTGAATGCCTTCTCAATCTTGTATTTTCAATCTTTCTCAATCTTGTTTTTTTCAATCTTTCTTCTTAATCTTTTTAATCTTGTTTCCCAATTTATATAATAAATTTTTCGTTAGCGATTTGAAATAAATATTCGCCATACTGATTTTTCTTATAAATCTCGGCAAGTTTAAGTAATTGCTTTTTATCAATAAATCCTTCGCGAAATGCAATCTCTTCGATGCACGCAACTTTTAAACCTTGACGTTCTTCTATTGTTGCAATAAAATTTGATGCCTGCAAAAGGCTTTCATGAGTACCTGTATCGAGCCATGCCATTCCTCTGCTGAGTAGTTTTACACTTAAACGATTTTCGTTCAAATAAAGCTTATTCAAATCAGTAATTTCGAGTTCGCCACGAGCCGATGGTTTTAGATTTTTTGCTTTTTCAACCACATCGTTTGAGTAATAATAAAGCCCTGTAACTGCATAATTTGATTTTGGTTCTTTTGGTTTTTCTTCTAAACTAATTACTCTTCCAACTTTATCAAATTCTGCAACTCCGTATCTTTCAGGGTCTTTAACATAGTAACCAAAAACAATTGCACCCGATTCAATATCTGCGGCTTCTTTAAGCACTTTTCTAAAACCATAACCATAAAAAATATTGTCGCCCAATATCATGCAAACATTATCTTTTCCAATAAATTCTTCGCCAATAATAAATGCCTGAGCCAATCCATCGGGCGATGGTTGTTCTTCGTAAACTATTGAAATTCCTATTTGTGAGCCATTTCCTAACAAATCTTTATAAAGATGTATATCTTTTGGAGTTGAAATAATTAGAATTTCTTTTATTCCCGACATCAATAAAACTGATAACGGGTAATAAATCATTGGTTTATCGTAAATAGGGATAATTTGTTTCGAAATAGTTTGCGTAATTGGGTAAAGTCTTGTTCCTGAACCACCTGCTAAAATAATGCCTTTCATATTTTTATATTTTATTAATTTACTGATATTCTTTTCAAACAGATTGATAAGATTGATGTAGATTGATAAGATTGATGAAGATTGATGGGATTGAATAAGATTTATTCTCACTCAATCTTGTCTTCTCAATCCTTTCAATCTCTTTTTCACAATCTTGTTTTTTCAATCTTCTTCAATTTTACTTAATAATCATTTAATTGTGTGCCTATACAGATAGCTATTGGATTTTTGATAGTGAAAGTTTCAAAGCTTTAAGGATTTTTTAAAATAATTAATTGTTTCAATCAGACCTTGTTCGAGAGGAATTTTTG
>JAVHRE010000004.1:0-2360 GCA_036171495.1 Bacteroidales bacterium | reverse complement strand
GATTTTTTAAAATAATTAATTGTTTCAATCAGACCTTGTTCGAGAGGAATTTTTGGCTCCCAACCATTAAGTTCTTTTTTTGCAAGTGTAATATTCGGTTGGCGTTGAGTTGGGTCGTCTTCGGGAAGTGGCAGATAAATAATTTTAGATTTAGAATTAGTGAGTTTAATAATTTTTTTGGCAAGCTCAAGAATAGTAAATTCGCCAGGATTTCCAATATTTACGGGACCTGTAAAATCATCTTTAGTAGCCATCATTCTGAGCATTCCTTCAACCAAATCGGAAACAAATTGAAAACTACGGGTTTGCGAGCCATCTCCAAACATTGTAATGTCTTTATTATTAAGTGCCTGAACAATAAAATTTGACACAACCCTACCATCATTGGGGTGCATGCGAGGACCATAAGTATTAAAAATTCTGATAATTTTAATTTTTACGTCGTTTTGCTTATGATAATTAACAAAAAGTGATTCGGCGCATCGTTTACCTTCGTCGTAACACGAACGAATGCCAATTGGATTAACATTTCCCCAATACGATTCGAGTTGCGGGTGAATATCAGGGTCGCCATAAACTTCGCTTGTTGATGCCTGCAATATTTTTGCTTTTGTACGTTTTGCAAGACCAAGCATGTTAATAGCTCCCATTACAGAAGTTTTAATTGTTTTTATTGAATTGTATTGATAATGAATAGGTGAGGCAGGGCAGGCAAGGTTATATATTTCGTCAACTTCAAGAAAAATCGGCATAGTAACATCGTGCCTAATTAACTCAAAAAATGGTTTGTTAATTAAATGGGCAATATTTTCTTTTGTACCTGTAAAATAATTATCAAGACAAATTACTTCATTTCCTTCGCTTAATAATCTTTCGCAAAGATGTGAACCAACAAAACCAGCACCACCAGTAATTAGAATTTTTTTCATGTTTTAAAATGTTCTATGTTCAAAAATGTTCCTTTTTCACTTTTAACTTTTAACTTTTAACTTTTCACTTTTAACTTTTCACTTTTAACTTTTAACTTTTCACTTGTAACTTTGTTCATTGTTTAAAATTGGTTGTCTGCCAATAGAATAATATGTCCAATTTAAGTCGTTTATTTCGGTAGGTTCAAATATGTTTCTACCATCAAAAATGATTTTGTTTTTCATTAAACGCTCCATTATTTTAAAGTTAGGAGAGCGAAATTCGCTCCATTCTGTAACAATTAATAAAGCATCAACATCAATAAGCGCATCGTAAGGGTCTTTTGCGTATTTAATAATTTCCCCAATTCGACGTTTGGTTTCTTCTATTGAAACAGGGTCATAAGCAACTACCTTTGCACCAGCACTTAACAATTTTTCTATTATTACTAACGATGGAGCTTCACGCATATCATCGGTATTAGGTTTAAAAGATAATCCCCAAATTGCAAAAGTTTTACCTTTTAAATTTCGGTTAAAATGCTTATTTACTTTGTTATAAAGCACTTCTTTTTGACGCTCATTAACATCTTCAACAGCTTTTAAAATCACTAATGAGTGATTATTTTCGTCGGCTGTTTTAATAAGTGCTTTCACGTCTTTAGGAAAACATGAGCCGCCGTATCCTGCACCCGGATAAATAAATTTATTTCCAATGCGGCTATCACTTCCAATGCCTTTACGTACCATATTAACATCAGCGCCAACAATTTCGCAAAGGTTTGCCATATCATTCATAAAGCTAATTTTTGTTGCCAGCATTGAATTAGCAGCATATTTAGTCATTTCTGCAGATGGAATATCCATAAAAAAAATAGGATGATTATTTAGCAAAAATGGCTTATAAAGTTTACGCATTATTTTTTCAGCTTCTTCGTTTTCAATTCCAATAACTATGCGGTCTGGTTTTAAAAAATCGTCAACAGCATCGCCTTCTTTTAAAAATTCAGGATTGGAAGCAACATCAAAAGGTATATTTACACCTCTTTTATTTAATTCTTCCTGAATTGCAGCTTTTACTTTTTTTGCAGTACCAATTGGAACAGTGCTTTTAGTAACAACTACCAAATATTTTTTCATGTGTCGACCTATTTCGCTGGCAACAGCAATTACGTATTGCAAATCAGCACTGCCATCTTCGTCGGGAGGAGTTCCAACGGCACTAAAAACTACTTCAACATCGTTTAAAGAATCTTTCAAACTTGTACTAAATTTTAATCTTCCTTTTTCTACGTTTCTGTTAACCATTTCTTTTAATCCGGGTTCCCAAATTGGAATAACACCTTTATTAAGTTTATTTATCTTTTCTTTATCAATGTCAACGCAAGTTACATCAATTCCAGTTTCAGCAAAACAAGTTCCGGTTACTAAACCAACATAACCAGTTCCAAC
>JAVHRE010000003.1:0-7363 GCA_036171495.1 Bacteroidales bacterium | reverse complement strand
ATGTTTTAGGTATGAACGTTTATTCGACTAAAGATACTACGTATAAATATGATTACTGGACAAAAACGAAAAAATGGAATGTGATTGAAATTACCACCAATCAATATGATAAAATAATAAGCATCGGATATTTGTTAAATTAAATTATATATTTGCAAATCAGCAACCTTTTCATTACTTTTGAAGTCATATTAAAAATCAAAATCATTATGAAAAAATCATTATTGGTAATTGCTTTAATAGCAATAATGTTCGGCTCTTGCAAAAAAGATTCGACAAACTCAACTACGACTACTACACCGGCTAAATATACTATTAGTTCGGGTGATGTTGGCACTTTAGGAACATACTTAATGGCAATAGATACTACAAATCTTACGGGCTTTTCATTAGGCGACCCGGGCGAAAGTAAAACATGGGATTTTGCTTTAGCAGGTGATGATAAAACTGATACTATAAAATTTCTTGCTCCTTCATCTACACCCGCTGATAGTTCGTTTCCAAATTCTAATTTAGTTCTGCAGATGCCTGCCTCCGGTCAGACATCTTATGCTTATTTGAATAAAACTGATGCATTAGCAGAAATTATTGGCGTATATTCTACCTATCAGGGAATGATAATAAGTGGTAGTTATACAGATAGACAAATCATGATGAAATTTCCTGCATATTTTGGTACTTCATTTACCGATGCAGGGGCTGTTGATGCAATTTCTTATTTTAGTACTTATTTTACTTGGGTAAAATTAGAAATGCGTAGCAATTACTCAAGTCAAATTGATGCTTCCGGTAAAATTACTACTCCAGCAGGAACATTTGACTGTATTAGAGATAAAAGAACTGAAATTCAAAATCAAAAAATGTATTCAGGAATAACACAAACTGGACCATGGACACAACAATACGAAACAACTGACACAACTTACACTTATGCATACTACACAAAAGGAAAGGGGTATTCGGTTGCCGAAATTAAAGTTGGTAACTTTACTACAAATACAATTAAAGAAATTAAATATTTAAAATAACTATTATTAAGACCTAACAGGTTTCAAAAACCTGTTAGGTCTTATTTGTTTTTAGGACTTACGCATATTTTATTTTTGACACTAATTTCACGAATGGCTATATTGTTATATTGCTTCGTTGTTAAGCTGTGAACATTTAACAATTTAACCATTTAGCAATTTAACAACTTAATTTCCTATTAACCTGTTTATTATTCGTGTCATATTGTTTTTTTTGCGTAAGTCCTATGTTTTAATACTTTGCCACCAACGGCATTCTTCGTCCAAAGCCAAACGATTTTGATGAAACTCTTAGTACCGGTGGAGTTTGAAAACGTTTATATTCGTTAGAATTTACTAACTTAATTACTTTCTCAACTATTTCTTTATTAAAACCTGATTCGACAATTTCATTAACTGGTAATTTTTGTTCGATATATGCAAATAAAATTTTATCGAGAATATTATAATCGGGTAACGAATCGGAATCCTTTTGATTTGGTCGCAACTCAGCTGATGGTTCCTTAATAATTATATTTCGTGGAATAATTTCGCCATGACTATTAATATAATTTGAAAGTTCGTAAACCTGAGTTTTATATAAATCGCCAATTACCGAAAGTCCTCCGGACATGTCGCCATATAAAGTACCATAACCAACAGCAGCTTCGCTTTTATTAGATGTATTTAGCAATATGTTACCAAATTTATTTGAGTAAGCCATTAATAAAGTTCCCCTAACACGTGCCTGAATATTTTCTTCGGTAATATCGGGTTGTTTACCATTAAATACCGGTACAAGCGATGATTCAAAACTCGAAAATGCAGGTTCAATAGAAATTAAATCGTAACTGACATTTAACTTAGAAACGAGCATAAGTGCATCGGTAACAGAATGTTGCGAAGAATACCGCGATGACATAAGTAAAGCATGAACATTTTGGTTGCCAAGTGCTTTGGCTGCCAAAACTAAAACTAAAGCCGAATCAATTCCACCCGATAAACCTAATACAGCTTTTTTAAAGCCGGTTTTTTTAAAATAGTCACTAATTCCAAGAATTAGTGCTTTATATATTTTTTCATTACTTGATAATTCATTTTGCAAGGTGTTATTTGTAACGGAATTTGTCTCAATAATTTTTAAATCTTCTTCAAAATATTTAAGTTCATGAACAACATTTCCTTGCGAACTAATTAGCATTGAGCCGCCATCAAAAATAAGTTCAGTATTAGCTCCCACCTGATTAACATATAATAAAGGTATGTTATATTGTTTTGCATTTTCGCACAAAACTTTTTTTCTGCCTTCTGTATGATTAATAGAAAAAGGCGACGACGCAATGTTAATTATTAATGAAGGTGAAAATTTATTGAGTTCGTTCATGGGTGAGCATGTATAAAGCTTTTGTTTGGTATATGAATTTTCTATTGGTTGCTCAACCCATAAATCTTCGCAAATTGTTAAAGCAATTTTTTCGTTTTTATATTCAATTATTTGCCATTTGTTATTGGGTTCAAAATATCGGTATTCGTCAAACACATCATAAGAGGGCAACAAGCTTTTGTTCTGGAAACTTTTAATTTCACCATTTTCGATAAAAACTGCGGAATTATAAAGTTTTTTACCAAATTCGTTTTGGTTAATAATTGGAGTACCGATAATAGCAGCAATATCAATGCAATGTTCGGCAATTTTTCGAATTGATTCGATACATCTATCAACAAAATCTTTATTTTCGAGCATGTCGAGTGGTGGATATCCACAAATAGCAAGTTCCGAAAAAACAGCTAAATCGGCACCTTTTAGTTTCGCTTCATCTATTGCAGAAATTATTTTACTGGAATTTCCTTCGAAATCAGCAATTTTAAAATTCAGTTGGCAAGGGGCAATCTTCATAAAATTTCAAATTCCAAGTTTTAAGTTCCAAATTCCAAGATGGCTTATAAAGTATTTCTTGGTTCTTAAATTTTGAAATTTGGGACTTTGAACTTGGGTTTTAAGAATGTTAAAACTTACCAAGTGCAAATTATATTTGTAGAGATAAAATTTTAAAATAGAATTCCAACCTTTAACGAAATGCTATTCATTATAGTTTTTTCGTTTTTTGTTGCTGTAGCACCTCTTTTTAATGTTTCAACTTTAGTAAAGTTTGTAAGTCCATTTGTGAATAAAACTTCAACTAAAAGTTTAGTGCTTCCACCAAGCGAATACTCAATTCCACCACCAATATTGTAACCCATATTAAAACCACGAACTTCGGCTTTAATATCATCGCCTGAATTTATAGTAACATCACCTTTGGCTTTAAATCTAAATTGAGGACTGATTCCAGCTTTTAAGAAATATGTAATATAACCAATTTCATTGGTTTTTCCTTTAAAAGCCAAAGGTATTTCGATAAATGAAGTTTTATATTTAACTACAGAATTTGCTTTTAAAGAATAAGTAGTATCAACAGCTTTAAAACTTGGTATAGAATCATTATATTTTAAGCTTCCACCTAAATTTGTGTAAGCAATACCTGTTGAAAAAGCAAAATTCTTAGAAAAATTAAAATCAACAGGGATGCCAAAACCAAATCCAAATTGAGAACCATCTTTAGTAATGTTTTTTGAGTCGGGTTTAAGCCAACTAATAACCGGACTAACATACAAACCACCGGTAACTCCTTGCGACATAACACTTACCGACACAAAAACAAAAACAATTCCAATTAAATATTTTTTCATAATTTTAAATTTTTAATTTTACTTAATCACAAAGATAAATAATATTTTAATTTTAATGAAAAGTAATTTTTTATCAAAAGTTTATTTAATTTTACTATGCTGTATTATAGCATTATATGGGTGTAAACAAAATAACGAAAATCAAAACCCCGATATTTCAAATATAAATGTTAATCTTAAAGTTCATCGCTTCGACAAAACTCTTTTTACTATAAAACCTGATAGTATCGAACAAAATATTCCAAAATTAGAAAACAAATATGGTCTGTTTTTTAATTTATTCTGTTCAAAAATAATAAACATAGGCGAAACAAATAATCGAAACTTTGTACCACTATTACAAAAATTTGTTTCGGATTATAACATGTTAACAGTTTATAATGATTGTCAAAATAATTTTAAAGATATAGAAGGGCTAACGGATAGCTTAACAACTGGCTTTAAATATTATAAATATTATTTCCCAAATAAAAACGTTCCGGAAATATATTTTTATATGGGTGGGTTTAACCAATCTATTGTTACAAGTGATAATATTTTAGGAATTGGGCTTGATAAATATCTCGGAAAAAAATATTCATATTATCCAAGAATGGGGCTTGCACTATATCAATGTTTTAAAATGCAAAGTTCATTTATTATTCCCGATTGTTTTAAGGCTATTGCATGGTCAGAATTTCCCTTTAACGATTCGGTAAACGACTTAATTCACAATATGCTATATCAAGGTAAGGTTCAATATTTTATTGACAAAACGTTACCCGATATAAATGATACTTTAAAATTTGCATACACTAAAAAACAATGGGATTGGTGCTTGCAAAACGAAAATCTTATATGGAGCTATTTAATTGATAAAAAACAATTATTTATTACCGGCGAAATGGATATAAAAAGATATATTGATGATGCACCATTTACAACTATGTTTCCTCACGAATCGCCCGGAAGAACAGGAGTTTGGATTGGTTGGCGAATTGTTAGTAACTATATGAAAAACAATCCAAAAGTTACATTAGTTCAATTGATGCAAGAAACAAATTACGAAAAAATATTAGACGGCTCAAAGTACAAGCCTTAGTTTAAAATTCTTATTGTTCGTTGTTGAGCGTTTATTGTTTTAACTTCAAACTTTTAACTTCTAACTTTGTTTTTTCAACTTATGATTTATGTTAGGTCTTATGTTTGATAATAATCATTTATATTTAAAATAATACATATTACTTTTACAACATTATAAAATTAAATTTCATAAATTAATAAAGCATGTCAGAAATTAATGTAGAACCAATTGAACTTTATGGGTTAAGCCAAAAAGAGCAACCAAAAATTCAATTTTCAAAAATTGGGATAATTGGAGGTGGAACTGTAGGTCGTGAAATTTCACTAATTGTAAGCCAAAGTGAAATTGAAGTAGTATTAATTGAGATTAGCGAAGAAAGAATTATTTACGCTTTTACAGAACTTGAAATAAGTCTAAATAAGCAAATTGACCATTGGGGAATGACAACTAACGAAAAAAAATTAGTACTCTCAAGAATTAAAGGGAGTTTAAATTATTCTGATTTAACGGGGTGCGATTTAGTGATAGAGTGTATAAAATCGAAATCAAACGACCAGATGTTAGACTTTCGCAGGTCAATTTTTATGAAAACAGAAGAATATGTTGACAAAGATTGCATTATAGCAACAAACTCAACCGCAGCAATAATTACTGAACTTTCATCAGTTTTAAAACACAGCGAAAGAGCAATAGGAATACATTTTTTAACAACTAACCCAAATGCTCGTGTAGTTGAAGTAGTTAGAGGATTACATACAAGTTCAGAGATATACGATAGTGCTATAAAATTTGTAAAGATGATAAATAAAACTCCCGTTTTAGTTGAAGAATCTTCCGGTTTAATTAGCGTACGTATTGTTTCAACAATGATTAATGAAGCATGCGACGTGTTTATGGAAGGTGTAAGTTCGTTGGAAAGTATTGACCTTACAATGAAAAACTATTTCGGATTAATATCAGGACCATTTGAGCTTGCCGATAAAATTGGTTTAGATAAAATTCAAAGTTGGATGGACGAGCTTTATAATGAATTTGGTTACATGAAATACAAAACATCACCATTAATAAAACGACTTGTAAGAGCCAACCATTTAGGTCGCAAAACCTTACGTGGTTTTTATCAATACGATAAAAACGGAAAAAGATTATCAAAACAAGCAGAGTTACACATTATTGATATTTAACAACTTAACACAATTTGCGGATTTTTAAAATTCAACAGAAATGAAAAAAATGAAAATATTAGTTTTAAACTGCGGAAGCTCTTCAATAAAATATCAACTTTTTGATTTGCCAAGCGAAAAAGTTTTAGTTAAAGGAATAATTGAAAAAATTGGAATGAAAGGTTCTTTTCTAAAGCAAGAACGTTTTGATGGAGATAAAGTAAAGTTAGAAGGCGAAGTATTAGACCACAAGCAAGGAATTGAATATGTGTTAGGAATAATTACAAGCAAAAAACATGGTGTTATTAAAAGTTTAGACGAAATTAAAGCAGTGGGACACAGAGTTGTGCACGGTGCCGAAAAATTCAGTAAAAGTGCTTTAATTTCTAATGAAGTAATTGAAAAATTAGAAGAATGCGTTGTAATAGCCCCTTTACATAACCCACCCAATTTAAAAGGTATTTATGCAATTAACCAATTACTCAGCGGTGTTCCTCAATGTGCAATTTTTGATACTGCTTTTCATCAAACTATGCCCGACTATGCTTATATGTACGCTATACCTTATTCTTTGTACAAAAAGTACGGAATTAGAAAATACGGTTTTCATGGAACAAGCCATAGGTATGTTTCAAAAAAAGCATGCGAAATTCTTAAAAAAGATTATAACAAAGTGAAAATAATTACTTGCCATTTAGGTAATGGCGCATCAATTGCCGCAATTCAAAATGGTAAATCAATTGATACAAGCATGGGATTTACACCTGTTGAAGGATTAATTATGGGTACACGTTGTGGCGATACCGACCTTGGCATTTTAACTTATATAATGCAAAAAGAAGAAATTGGAATTGAAGCTGCAAACACTTTAATAAACAAACATAGTGGAATGTTGGGAATTACAGGAGTTTCTTCGGATATGAGAGAAATAATTTCTGCTATGAACGAAGGAAATGAACGTGCCCGCATTGCAATGAATATGTATGCTTACAGAGTAAAAAAATACATCGGTTCTTATGCTGCTGCAATGGGTGGCGTTGATATTATTGTTTTTACAGGTGGTATTGGTGAAAACGACCATTTTACCCGTCAAGAAACCTGTAAAGAATTAGAATACATGGGTGTTGATTTCGATTTTGAAAAAAATAATAAAACAAGAGGTACCGGAATTTTATCAAAAAAAGATTCGAAAGTTACAGTTATTTCAGTCGAAACAAATGAAGAACTTGTAATTGCTCAAGATACTTACGAAATAGTTGATAATTTAATCTGATGCATTGCAAACGTGAACAATGTTTCGTATAGTTAGTGTTTGCAAGAAAACACTGAGTTTTCTTTCTAACACTAATTAGTCGTCCCTTAAAAAGTATTTAACAAAATAGTATTCAGTTAAATAACGT
>JAVHRE010000002.1:0-1439 GCA_036171495.1 Bacteroidales bacterium | reverse complement strand
TGTATGACAACTGTATGACAACTGTATGACAACTGTATGACAACTGTATGACAATGTGTTAACAATTGTATGACAATGAACATAGAACAATAAACAATGAACTTTTTTTATAAACTTTTAAATAAAAAAAATCGTTCCGAAACCTCGGAACAGCTTTTATACCGCTTCTGTCAAATTTTGCAAAAATCGAACAGCGGCATAACTGACTGTAAGGCAGATTCCGCCAAAGCGGAATCTGCCTATATTCAGTATATTTGTTAAAAAATAAAATTAGAAAGTAAACGAAATACCAGCCGCCCAAGGATAAACTTGCGGACCTTCGTTACTTTTGAGGAGAGACGATAAATTATAATTAGCAAAAATACCAATATTATTGTATCCTATTCGTGCTGTTAAAGAATAAGTTAGTGGCGACAAGTGGAAATCGTTACTTTGTTTTTGTTTTTTAGTATCTCCATTTAACTCATAAATTTGTTTTATATGTGTTCCTAATCGTAAACCACAAATTATCCCTGTCGAAAAATGGACTATATCATCGCTATGATTAACAGGAATTTGGAACTCAAGTAATAGTGGTACAGTTAAGTACGAAACAACCATTTTATCTTTTTTAAATTTCACAACTGTGTCGTTGTAGAATGTTAAATTAGCAGAATCTGCAATTAATGTTATGTTTTTATCGAAACGATAATTATTAAACTGTAAACCTAATCCGGAAACTATTCCTACATATTTTTTAACAAGACCAATATTAACTTCTGCAAAGTTTAAACTAACTGTCCACGATTTTGCCTGATTTAAGTTAAGAAATTGAGCAGAGCTTTTTAATGAAAATGAATTATTACTATTTACATAACCATTTAATCCAATGTCTATTCCGCCCCAGCTTCCATTAAATTTATGTTTTTTACAACTAAGCGAATCGTCAATTTTAATTGTATCGCCACTCTCAATTTTTACCAAATCGTCTTTATCGGAGATAATAATTATTTTACTTTTTCCCAACTTAAAAGTTGTTGTGTCCTTTTTTTCCTGAGCAACACAGTTTAAAGTGAAAAGTGAAAAGTAAAAAGTGAAAAGTAAAAAGTAGAAAGCAAGAACTTTAAGAACTTTATGAACTTTATGAACTTTATGAACTTTATGAACTTTATGAACTTTACAAACTTTATGAACTGTACACTTGGTTGCTGCTGCTAAAATTACTGTAAGCTTTTTCATATTCTTTAATTTTTAATGTTAACTAATTAATTTTTATCGTATGACGGATGGAGATTTTGAAAAGTTACAAATAAAGACAAAGAATTTTTAAATGAATAAAAAGAGAAAGTTCAATTATCAATATTCGTTATTCAAAAAAATGAATTATACCGATACGCAATATGTAATAGTCTAAAAAGGTTGGACTAAACATATTGTCGTTTGGCATTAACTCCCGAGGT
>JAVHRE010000001.1:0-7433 GCA_036171495.1 Bacteroidales bacterium | reverse complement strand
TAAAAAACAATATCTTTAAATTTTAAAAATACTTAATTCTATTAACTTATATTCAAATAAATACGATATGAAATTTATAGCTGAAATAAACGTAATGCCCTTAAAAGCACTTTTAGACCCTCAGGGAAAAACAGTTCTTCAAAGTATGAATAACAATGGATACAAAACCGCATCTGATGTAAGAATTGGTAAACATATTACTATAGAATTTGAAGCTGGCTCAAATAAAGAAGCTGAAAAAACAATAGAAGATGCTTGTAAAAAAATGTTGTCAAATTCAATAATGGAAAGTTTTGAGTTTAATATAAAACAGCTAAAATAAAAATTAATATTTTGCTATTTGACATCTTTCCAATTAAATTTTTAATTGCTACGTTGAATTAGAAGAGAACTGGCTTTAGCCAAATCCGATAGCAATCTGATTTCTTTTAAAAATCCGAGTCTATGTTAATTTATCACCAACATCCGATAACTATTGAATTATAATCTAAATGATAAATCTCATTTGTTTTGGCTAAAGCCAGATTTATTATTTTGTATTCCACGACCTAAAGGTCGTGGCAATATATATAATTTTACTACATCCGATAGCTATCGGAGTTATTTTGAAAGGTGTATATTATTTTTGTAAACAACTTCAGTTTGTTTACGGATAGACTCGTCGTGAATTAATTGCAAAACTTGCTTTATAAAATCATTGTCCAACCCTAATTTAGTGCCATAATCAATTCTGGTTTCAATAATCTGTTTCCAACGCCGCAACTGCAATATTGATATATTGTTATGACTTTTATAACCCCCCATATCTTCAACAACTTTCATTCTTTGTGAAAGTAATTCAAGTAATTGAAAATCAATTGAATCTATTTTTGAACGAAACGATTCAAATATATCTAATAACCCGTTGTTCAAATTTGATTGACGAAATTGCAATGAGTTAAGCAATTCATTTAATTCGCCTGGCAAAAGCTGTTGCTTTTTATCGCTTAATGCTTCTTTAGGACAAATGTGGCTTTCGAGCATTAATCCGTCAAAAGTAAGGTCATAAGCTTTTTGAGAAATTTCTTTTATGTACTTTGTGTTACCAGAAATATGGCTTGGGTCACATAATATCGAAAGCTCCGGAAAGCGAGTCATTAACTCAATTGCAATTTCCCATTTTGGAATATTTCTGAGTATTGTTTTTTCAAATGGGTAAAAGCCGCGATGAATTGCAGCAATTTTATTAATACCGGATTGCAAAATACGTTCAATAGCACCAGTCCATAAATCTATATCAGGGTTTATAGGGTTTTTTATTAAAACTGGAGTTTTATAATCTTTTAAAACTTCTGCAATTTGTTGAACAGAAAATGGATTTGAAGTAGTTCTGGCGCCTAACCAAAAAATATCAATACCAGCATCGAAACATTCCTTTACATGTTGTTGAGTAGCAACTTCAACAGCTACCTTTAGTTTTGTTTGCTGCTGAACTTTTTGCAGCCATTTTAAAGCTTTTTTACCGGCACCTTCGAAACTTCCGGGACGAGTACGCGGTTTCCATACTCCTGCTCTAAAAATTTTTATATTAGAAATTTTAGAAATAGCTTCGGCAGTTTTTAAAACCTGACTTTCGGTTTCGGCGCTACAAGGACCTGCAATGATAACAGGACTCGAAATTTCCTCATCAAACCATTTATTTATCGGCACAAAATTATTAGTAGCTTCCATAAAAATTAACATCTTTAAATTATTATGCCTTTTTTAATTATGTTATTTAATCCCGAAGGAATGTTATTTTTATAATAATTATAAATACCACAGAAACTAAACCCCGAAGGGGTGACATTATCAATCAATCCATTCAAACAAATATTTTTCATCGTGTTCAATGTTAAATTTTTTCAAAAAATCAATGTATTCTTCATGGAATGTTTTCTTTTGATGATGCTTCTGCTGATTTAAAATATAATTATAAACAGTTTCAATGTGCGAATGAGAATACGAAAATGCTCCGTACCCTTCTTGCCATAAGAACTTTCCTTTTACAAATTTTTTATCGTTGATAAAATTGGAAGAATTGTTTTTAATATCTCGCACTAAATCGGATATAGCCATTGCCGGGCGTAATCCTATAAAAGCATGAATATGATCAGGCATACCATTAACAATAATTGGTTTTTGCTCTTTCCCCTTTATTATTCCAGCCAAATATTTGTACAATTCATCTTTCCATTCTTTCTGAATAAGATTTTCTCTGCCCTTTACTGCAAAAACAACTTGAATATATATTTGAGAAAATGTTCCTGCCATAAAATTAATTTTATTTCACCCCTTCAGGGTTTAATTTAATATATTATTTTGCATTCTACAATAATTTCATCCCTTCGGGATTAAATTAATAATTTATTTTGTTTTCTATAATAATTTCATCCCTTCGGGATTGAATATTTATCATTCATAGGACTTACGCAGAAAAAACATTAAAATATTGAATTTCAATTTGTTATGTATTTTTCTGATTTTTATTAAATAGTTGATTATCAAGTAGTAAAATATAATTGTGCGTAAGTCCTACATTCATTTTTTTTACTTAACAAATAGTAACTAATTATTTTATATTAATATTTTGGATAATTTTTAAAGATAACTCATTGCTCACAGGCACTAATGGTAATCTTAAATAATTTTCGATAATACCTAATTTTTTTAATGCACATTTTACACCAGCTGGACTTCCTTCGGCAAAAATTAATCGTGTAAATTCTAACAATTTATAATGAATGTCTTTTGCTTCATTAAATTTACCCGATAAAGCTAAATTTACCATACTTGAGAAATCTTTTGGAAGTGCATTTGCCACAACTGAGATAACACCAATAGCTCCAACTGAAATTAATGGAAGTGTAAGTCCGTCATCGCCAGAAATTACTTCAAAACCAATAGTTTTTTTTTCAATAATTTCCATTATTTGTTCCATATTTCCCGAAGCTTCTTTAATTGCAATAATATTTTTAAAGTTTTTAGCAAGTTTTAAAGTAGTTGAAGCAGAAATGTTTACACCTGTACGTCCAGGAACATTATACAAAATTATTGGCAACGGACTATTTTTTGCAATTGCTGCAAAATGCTCATAAAGTCCGGTTTGATTTGGTTTGTTATAATAAGGAGAAACAGATAATATGGCATCAATTTCTTTAACATTTACTTGCTTAATGTTTTCAATAACAACGTTAGTATCATAACCACCCACTCCCAAAACAACGGGAACACGCTTATTGTTTTTTTTAATAATAAATTTTATTATGCTTTGTTTTTCAATTGAATTTAAAGTTGGATTTTCGGCAGTAGTTCCCATTACAACCAAATAATCAACGCCATTATTAATAACAAAATCTACTAATTTTTGAAGAGATTCGTAATCTATACTTTTATCAGATTTAAAAGGAGTTACCAATGCAACGCCAGTACCTTTAATTTTTTTCATTTTGTTTAATTATTAATAATAGAAAGATAATGTTTTATTTGCTCGCAGAGAAAATCAAGAGTAGAATTTGAACTTATATCTATCATAAAATCATAATAATTGTGTTTTGTAGTTAAAGCTCCTATCTTGAATTCGGCTTTTGACATAGCACAAATATAATCAAGCTGAAAATTTTCTGTTAAATGTAAGTCAACCAAAATATCGATTTTTTCGTTAATAAAATCGTTAACATTATGATTTGAAGGGATACCTTGCCAATTTGTATCTTTTGTTGTAAAAAAATTAAATCCTGTGTAATAAGAATAGAAATTTGAAACCTCTTTGCTTTCAACAAACCCCAAACCATAAATTCGAATTTTACTTTCGGTAAGAAATTTCGCAAAAGTTCTTGCTGCATCATAATTTGAAGGATTAGTGCCATCAAAAATTATTCCCACAGATTTAGCTGTATTAAAATTATGAAAGATTTTAACTCTTTCGAGAGTTTTTAAGTCGCTCCTTAACTTTAACTTACCTATTTTATTTTTTATTTGGTCTTTTAGTCTCACATTTAATTATTTATAATGTTATAGAGTTTTTCTAAAGCATCTTTTACGCTTATGTTGAATATGTTCGTAATTTTTCCAGTTAGAAATCGCATTTGAATTAGTCTCAAAAATTCCTGTCGTTTCGATGTATTTCATACCTTTACTGAGCATTTCTTTTTGTATTTCTGCCATCAAAACTACTCCTGCACCGGTTGACATTGCATCTTTTTTAACTCCGGTAAGAAATTGGTCCATAACATCTTTTCCTTTTCTTGCTTTTAATATATGCAAAAATCCAAAAGGAAAAAGTTTGCCATTTGCCTTTTGCATAGCTTCCGATAAACTGGGCAGACCAATAATAAAACCAACTATTTCGTTTTTTTGCTTTACTAACTTTACAAATTCAGGGTTAAGAATCTTAATATATTTTTCCTTGTAATACGCCATCATTTTTGGTGTGAACGGTGTTACAAATTGGAGGTCACTAAAAGCATCGTTTAAAATACTAAAAATAGTGTCGGAATATGGCAACAATTCTGATATTTTTTTAAAATGTACAACCTCAATTCCAAAACGTTTCTGAATTAAAGCTGCACCACGGTTGGCTTTTTCAACTGGTGCATCAGTTAAAGTTAAGCGAAACTCGAGCCAATCAATTTCTTTTTCGTAACCAAGTTTTTCGAGATGTTCACGGTAATATGACTTATGATAAACCGAAGCAATAGATGGCAGATGGTCAAAGCCCTCAACCAACATGCCTTGCATATCTAAATTATTAAATCCAAGCGGACCTAAAATCTTTGTCATACCTTGCTCACATAACCAATTTTCTGCAGTATTTATTAATTCGGCAACAACTTCATGGTCGTTAATAAATTCGAGTCGGCTAAAACGACCATTTTTTTCGCCGGATTTTTCATTAAAAGATTCATTAATTATTGCACCTATTCTACCTGCAATTTCACCATTTTTATAAGCTAACCAAAATTTTGCTTTACATTGCTCATAAGCTGGATTATGTTCGGGCATTAAAGCATTAATTTCATCATTAATAATAGGAGGCACCCAATACTTGTTATCTCTGTAGAGCGAGAATGGAAATTTAACAAATTTCTTTAAATCGCATTTTGTTTTAGCTTCACGAATTTCGATTGCCATTATATTATTTATGATTAAGGATTTATTATTATTTTTTGTTCGTTATTCAATTTCATTTCTACCTATTTCTATTTATTTCTCTGTATCAGGGATAAGATTCTTCACTAATCATTCAGAATGACAAAGAGTTATTTCTATTTATTTCAATTTATATCTATTTATTTATAAGTTTGTTGCTCATTTTCTGTCTTTACTTTGTACTTAATACTTTGTGCTTTTTTACTATTTTTACTATTTTTCAATCCAAGCTTTAACTTCTTCAATTTTTGGGTTTTGTAACTCTAACTTATGCTTTTTATTTAATCCGCATAATTCCTGGTGCAATTTGTTAGGATTAGCTTTTTTTACTTGTTCAATTGTTGAATATCCGGCTTTCTGAACAATTGGAATCCATTGTTCGGGAACTCCTAAAGCAAGATATTTTTCATTGTCATCTCTTGTAAGTTTCTTTTCTGGTCGCATTTGCGGAAAAAACAAAACATCCTGAATTGAAACGGAATTTGTCATAATCATTGCCAAACGGTCAATACCAATTCCTAATCCGGATGTAGGCGGCATTCCATATTCCATTGCATGTAAAAATTCTTCATCAAGCACCATTGCTTCTTCGTCGCCACGCTTTGCAAGCAATAGCTGTTCCTCAAAGCGATTGCGTTGGTCAATTGGGTCGTTTAATTCAGAATAGGCATTGCAAATTTCTTTACCGTTACAAATAGCTTCAAAGCGTTCAACCAAACCATTTACCGAACGGTGTTTCTTTGCAAGTGGCGACATTTCAATAGGATAATCCATAATAAAAGTAGGTTGAATAAGTTTTGGTTCGCAATGAGCTCCAAAAATTTCATCAATTATTTTTCCTTTGCCCATTGTTACATCAACGTCAACTTTTAGTTTCATTGCAGTTTCTTTAAGTTGTTCTTCGTTCATTTCAGAAATATCAATGCCGGTAAATTCTTTAATAGCACTAAACATTGTATATCTTTTCCATGGACGTTTAAAATCAATAACATTATCACCAACAGTTACTTGTGTAGAGCCATGAATATTTAATGCAACTTTTTCTACCATTTCTTCAACAAGTTCCATCATCCAGAAATAATCTTTGTAAGCAACGTAAAGTTCCATTTGAGTAAATTCGGGATTATGAAAACGGTCCATGCCCTCGTTACGAAAATCTTTTGAAAATTCGTAAACACCATCAAATCCGCCAACAATAAGTCTTTTAAGATAAAGTTCGTTTGCAATCCTTAAATAAAGAGTTTGGTCTAATGTATTATGGTGTGTTTTAAAAGGACGAGCTGCGGCTCCACCGTACAATGGCTGAAGAATCGGAGTTTCAACTTCAATGTAGCTTTTAGAATTCAAATAATCGCGCATAGTGTTAACAAGTTGTGTACGCTTAATAAAAGTATCTTTAACATGCGGATTTACAATTAAATCGAGTGAACGGTTACGATATCTTTGTTCGGGGTCGGTAAAGGCATCAAATATTTGTCCGTCTTTTTCTTTAACAATTGGCAAAGGACGAAGCGATTTACTTAAAATTTTAATATTACTAACATGAATTGAAATTTCGCCCATTTTTGTAATAAAAACGTAACCAGAAACGCCTACAATATCTCCAATGTCAATAAGTCGCTTAAAAACAATGTTATATAAAGTTTTATCTTCACCCGTACAAATGTTATCACGGTTTAAATAAAGTTGAATTCTTCCCTTTTCGTCTTGCAGTTCGGCAAATGAGGCACTGCCCATAATTCTTCGGCTCATAATTCTGCCGGCAATTGTTACATTTTGGTAATTCTTTTTTTCGTCGCTGTAATTTTCAATTATTTCTTTTGTAGTTACATTTACCTCATATTTCTCTGCGGGATATGGATTTATGCCAAGTTTATATAATTCTTCCAATGCTTGTCGGCGAATTAATTCCTGTTCTGTTAATTCAATCAAACTCATAATTTTTATTATTTGTTGCAAATATAATCATTTGAAAAACATTTTATACTTCGACTGTTTGAGTTTGCGAAAAACAGCAAACTCAAACGCTCAGTATAACTGAATCTAAGCATCTTCCGCCAAAGCGGAACCTGCCAAGATTCAATATAGATTTACGTTCCGATAGCTATCGGATTACGATTTATGAAATGAGATTTTGCTGTTGTTCTATGCGTGAACTATTTAGTCGAACCTTAAAAACCCTTTTTTGAAATTATTGTTATTGTGAATTTTAATTTAGATTTTTTTATTTTTCTTTTTTCACCAACAAAAAAGAAACAAAAAAC